>CAZOTD010000001.1:0-32474 GCA_964582685.1 uncultured Treponema sp.
ATCACATCTGTTCCAATGTCACGTCCATCCTTATTTCAATTTTTTGAATTTCTTTCTAAAGAACGAACAAATTAATTATTGAAAATGTATTTTTTTTATGCCATAGTAATTATATGAAAAAACATTTTTTTCTTTTTCCATCTTTATTTTTCTGTTTGTTTTTAGTCGTAAGTTGTTTTACAACTACGACTACTGTAGATGTTGTGAGTTCTGACCGCAAACAACTTATGCTATTTTCCGAAGACGCTGTTGACCAAAGTTCAAAACAATCTTATGAAAAAGTTTTGGCAGAAGCAAAAGCAAAAGGAACTTTAAACAAAAATCCAACAACCGTAAAAAGAGTTCAGACAATTGCAAATCGATTGATAGCTCAAACTCCAGAGTTTAGAAAAGATGCTGCAAACTGGAAATGGCAAGTTAATGTAATTACAGATTCAACGATTAATGCTTGGTGCCTTCCTGGTGGAAGAATTGTCATTTACACAGGAATTATTGATTCACTAAAATTAACTGATTCTGAAATTGCTGCAATTCTTGGTCATGAAATTTCTCACGCACTTAGGGAGCATAGTCGCGAACAAATGAGCCGTCAAGCACTTACAAGTCTCGGAGTTTCTGCAGTTGCGACAATGTTAGATCTTGGAGAAACTAGTTCTGATATCATCAACCTTGGAGCAGAACTAATTCTTACACTTCCATTTTCTAGGTCGCAAGAAATGGAAGCAGATAATTATGGAACTTCACTAATGGCACGTGCTGGATATAATCCGTATGATGCTGTAAATGTTTGGAAAAAAATGAACAATCTATCATCGACTTCAACACCAGAACTTTTAAGCACTCATCCTTCAAACAACAGTCGCATCGAAAATCTAAATAAAGTAGCGGAAAAAGTTTATCCATTTTACGAATCGGCACAAACGAAATAATTCATTTTATAATTTTATTTTCCAACACAGAAATTACTGAAGATACTTTCTAAAACATCATCAGGCGTAACTTCTCCAGTAATTTCTCCAAGAAAATCAAGACTATCTTCCAAATCTTGAACTACAGCATCAAGCGTATAATTATCATCTGCAACAACAAGTGAATGTTCAACACATTCAAGCGCTTGTTCTACCGCAATTTTCTGTCGTGCAGAACCAAGCCCCGCACTTTGTCTAGTAGTATCTTTTCCGTCCGTTAAAATATTTTTAAGAGTGCGTGTCAATTCATCAATACCAAACGCATTTTTTGCAGAAACATAAACTTCGTTCTTTAGAGATGGAATTACAGATTTTTCCTGTTCACAAAGAGTTGGTTTTAAATCTGATTTTAGTTTATCAATTTTATTCCATACAAAAATCACTGGAACAGAAAACTTTTTAAGGAATGATAAGTCTTCAATATTAATTTCTTGAGATGAATCTTGAAGATAAAGAATAACATCTGCATCTTCAGAAAGATCACGTGTTCTTTCAACGCCAACTTGTTCTACATAATCATCACTTACACGAAGCCCAGCCGTATCAAAAATTCTTGCAGGAATTCCGTCAATACTTATCCAACTTTCTATCCAATCACGAGTTGTGCCTTCTATCTCGCTAACAATTGCACGCTCTTCTTTTAACAAAGAATTAAAAAGTGATGATTTTCCGGCATTTGTCTTGCCACAAAGAACAACTCTTACTCCGTCTTGAAAAAGTTTTTCGCTTTTCCAAGAGTCACAAAGAATTTTAAGACGCTCAATTGCTTCAAGAATTCCTTCACGATTAAAAGCGTCAGCAATTGTTTCTTCATCTTCAGGATATTCAATTTCAACTTCAATCGCTGCAAGTGTATCAATAATAAGTTTTTTGATTGATGAAATTTCTTCATAAAGTGAACCAGCAAGTCGACCAGCAGCTCTTCCACGACTAAAATCTGTACGACTTTCTATAATCTCGCGAATTGCTTCCGCTTTTGTAAGATCAGATTTTCCGTTAATATATGCTCTAAAAGTAAACTCGCCAGGTTCGGCTTGTCTAAAACCATTTTTCAAAAGAAGATTATAAATAGCAGAAATTACAGCCGTTCCGCCATGACAACTAATTTCTGCCATATCTTCACCTGTAAAAGATTTCGGTGCTTTGAACACGCTGACAAGAACTTCGTCGATTTTTTTTTCGCCATCTTTTATCCAGCCGTAAATTATTGAGTTTCCTGCTGATGTCATTAGCGCCTGTGGTCTTGAAAATACTTTTGACAGAAGTTCAAGTGACTTAGAACCAGATGTTCGTATAATTCCAAGAGCACTTGGAGCCATAGCAGTTGCAATTGCAACAATTGGTTCTTCTGGTGTATATGATGTATTGTCCATAAAATTATTTTAAATTTATTAAATCACTTTTTCAAGTAAGTTTAAAATTTTAGAATCATAAATTCCATTTTTTCTTTTAAGTTCTGCCATCGCTGAATCAGCATCCATAATTCTTCTATAGGCACGGGAATTTATAAGAGAAATATAACTTTCTGCAACACGAATAAGTCTTGCAATCAACGGAATTTTATTTCCAGATAAACCCAAAAGATATCCTTTGCCATTAACATTTTCATGATGAAATTCTGCTGCGTCTAAAAAAATCTGTTTTATCGACTCTGGAATAAATCCAAAATATTCTGTCGCTTTTTGAACATGACTTCTAATTTCATATCTATCTTTAATTGTAAGATGTTCACTTCGTAAAATATTTTTTGATATAGAAAGAAAGCCTGCATCGTAAACCATTGCAGCACAATAATAAATTAAAGCAAGTTCATCATCGATATTTGCCACCTTGCAAAGTTTAAAAACAAGTTCACTTACCTTTTTTGAATTTCTTTTTCTTCCAGTGATTACGTCAATTTTATTGCCAAGTTCTCTACATTGATTTTGCAAAGAAAGAAAATCGCGTTTAATAGTTTCGTTTTCAAAATATGAAATTGCAATTTTTTTAGATTCATAATCAGAAAGACCAAATTTTCTTCTTTCGTTTGAAAGCGTGTTATTTGCATTTTCTGTTTCTTGCATTGGATTTTCGTTAAATGGCTTATAAGGGCTTTCTTCTGTCTTGGATTCTTGATTTAAAATTGCAACAACTTTCATTGTTGTTTCAAATTGTTTTTGTGCTTCGAGAGTATTTCTATGATTTCGATGAATTACATAAATTAATGTTATAATCGCAACAAATATAAGAAAATAAAGCAAAATCATAATATATCTTATTCGCTGCGATTGCAAATAATTTTGTTCAATTTTTGTTGCTTGCTTTATTTCTGCAACACTTATAGTTCCAGCAATGACATCGTTAAAATCTTGTTTGCCTTTTTCGAGTTTATAGATTTGATTAAGAATTTTATCAAGTTCAAGTTTGTTGTTTTTTTTAATACTTTCAATACGTTTATTTTCCAAATCGTTTTTTTCATTATGATAAATTTCATTCATCAAAAATTCAATTCTTGGACTAATTACTTCTGGATGAAGTGTAAGATATTGCATAACTTTATTGTAATCTTTTAATTTCAATATTTTAGAATTTTTGTAAAAAGAATTAATCCAAGTATAATACACCATTTCTGCCATAAGTTGAATGTTAGAAGGAAGTGTAGAATTTTCTTGGTGATATTCGATTGCAATATTAATTTGTTCAACTGCTTTAAAATATTTGCCTTGGTTATAATAATCATTTGTTTTTTCAAGAATTAAATTGTCTTGTTGTTCTCGAAGTTCTAGATTTTTTTCAATTTGAACTTTATTTTCTGTTACAGAAAAAATAGGAAATGACAAATTAAGAAATATCAATCCAAAACAAAAATACGTAAATTTCCTTCTTTTTTGAATTAGTGTAAAAATCTTTTCTGATATTTTTTTTCTAACAGTTGACATTTTAATTTTACATTTCATAAGATAAACCCTAAATTTTTAAAATTATAAATTTTCTTCTTCCTGACTGTAAACAGAATCCCATAACATAATTTTTTCTATCATCGAAGTTTTTTTTATTTCAACTTTGGAACTTTCTTGCTCTTTTGCACCAATTGCTGGTTTTCTAAAATTCGGATTTGCTTCGTATGCTTTTCCATTGTAAACCGAATCGTTGGGGTCAACAGAAAGTTTTGAATAATTTCCAGCGTTATTCCAATGCATATATCCACGATCTACAGAATCGCGCACTCCGAACATTTCTTTTCTTACATATTCTGTATCGTAATACGTTCTGTCGTATGGAACATTTAAAAAGAAAGTTTGAATCCAAGGGCGAACAACAACTTTATTACGTGCAATAATTGTATTACGATAAGTTCCATAAAAATAAATTCTATATGGTCGTTCCTCGTAAGGTTCATAATTAAGAAATTTATTTTCAAAATGTGATGGATAAAACATCGGACAAATTACATCAACAAATTCCGCAAGTGTTTCTACATCTTGTCCAGTTCTTGCCGCAGTTCTGTACCAACCATTTGCTCCATAAATATCAATTCCAATTGGTGCTTTGATATTTTCTCGTGCATACGAAAGAAAACTAATTAAAGCACTTTCTTTGTCCATTCCTTCGCTTTGCCATTTGTATTGTGCACTCGAAAGATTTGTTCCATCAGTTGGAAATCTTATATAATCAAATTGGATTTCATCAAAACCTCGCGAAATTAATTCTTTTGCAATTGCAACATCGTATTCCCAAACTTCTGGACAATATGGATCAACCCAATATTCATCATAATAAGTCATAACTTGATTTCCGTCTTCATCTGTATCGTAACCACGAGTTCCTATCCATTGACGGTTTGTATTTTTATTCCAGACTGCATATTTTCCATTTGAATATTGCCAAAGATTTTTGTCTTTAAATGCTACAATCCTTGCAATAAGATAAACATCGTCCTTTTTAAATTCTTCAATAAAATTATCCAAGTTAATTGCGTATTGACTTGTCTTTGCCATTTTTTTTACAAGTGAATCCTTTGTGTCATATCGAAGAAGTCCATAATCATCTTTCATATCAATTACAAGACTGTTAAGATTGTTATCAGAAATTATTTTTTTAAATTTTGCAATTCCACCTGGAAGATATGCTTGATACGCCGGAACATAAAGGCTTTTCTGATTTGAAATTTTATCTGCATATATTGAACTAACAGTGTCTGAATTTATCATCCACAATTCATTGAGAACAACGCTACAATTATAACCACTTTCATTGCGTGGAATCCAACCAGCAAAAACAGGAGAAGAACTTGCCAAAACAATATTTTTCAATTCATTAAATTTATCAACTTGTTTTGGCTCTTCACCAGAAGAAATATCGTACGCTTTAATAGTTTTCGGACTTAAATATATTAAAGAAGTTCCAGCAAGAAAAAGACCATCAATTGTATCCGCTGGTTCTTTACCTTTGTAAATGCAAATAGAACTTTTTTTTGTAAAATCAAAGCGATAAATGCGCGGAATAAAAGTTTGCGCCAAAAATATTTCTGTATAAACACTTCCATCTTCTGCTTTACACAATATCGGAAGAATATCGCTTACTTCATCAGAACCAACATTTGGGTCTGCGCCAGCAAGTCCAGAAGTTGCACTAACAAATTTTTTATCAGAAATTGAACCGTAATAAAAACCATAAGTCGAATGAGAACAAAAAACATAATCTTGAATTGTTGTAGTTCCATCATTTTTGCTTACTCGAATTGAAGCAATCGCAACTGCTTTAATTCCTGAAGAGCCAATTCTAGGTGAACTAAAGTAATTCCAAGTTTCGCCACTATTTTCAGAAATGTAAACTTTATCTTTTGTTGCACAAACCATTTGTTCTGGTTTTTCTGGGTTATACGAAATATCTTTTATGTCGGCAACTTGTTTTTCAAATGTTGTATTTTTTCCGTCATATTTTTTTATCGTTAAAATTGGAAGTCCTTGATTTCTTTCCTCAAAGTTTTTTAAATCATTTGAAAAAATAATTCCTTTTGATGTTAGAAAATAAAATTCTTCAACTGCTTTATTTTGATTTACAGTTTTTTCTACACGAAGTATTTGTTTTGCTTTTCCATCTGTCCACAATGCATATAACGACTTTTGATTTGTTACACGATATATTCCTGTTTCTGTTGCAAGAATTGGCTTTGAAGAATCTGATTTTACATTTTTATTTGATGACAAGTTTTCTTTATTAGAAGACATCACTTTTGGTAAAGTATATAAAGGGTTTAGTTCCTTTTCTTGTCCAAATGTCAAAATCGGCAGAAAAGATAATGCGAGCAATAATAGAAATTTTTTCATATCTCAATTATCGGCTTTTTAATTTTAAGACTTTATATTTAGTCGCAATTGCAAATTCGCATAACAAGAAAAGTCGATTTAATGATTTTCGTATTCTGGCGAACAAGTCAAATGCATTCCAAGTCGGCGAATTGTTACTTCATCAACTGGCGAAAGAATTACAGATGAATGAAATTCAAGATCGCGCAGATTTGGTAATTGGTCAAGCGCAAGGCGAGCTTTTTCATTTGTTGAAGATGCACATGCAAGTGCAATAAGTGCTTCTTCAACATGCAGATTTGGATTTTTACTCATAAAATCAACAGTTTTAAGTTTTTGAATTGGTTTTACATATTCCTCTGTCAAAAGTTTTTCTTCGTTTGGAAGAGATGAAAGTTGTTTTATAACTTTGAGAATAACAGAAGCGGCAGCACCCAAAAGTCTTGAAGTTCTTCCAACAAGAATTTTTCCATTATCAAGTTCAATTGCGGCACAAGGATTTCCAGTTTCTTCTTGACGTTTAAGAGCAGCAGGAACAATTGCACGATCTTCAGGTTTTAAATCTGCTCGTTTTAAAAGGAATTCTTGTTTGTCAAGTTCAGACTTTGGAGCATCACCTTTGCGAACTTGACAAGCAGTAATATAATAACGACGAAGCATTTCTTTTTTTCCAGCTTCTTGACAAACAGCATCATCGACAATTGCATTGCCTGCCATATTTACGCCCATATCTGTTGGAGATTGATATGGACTTTCGCCAAGAATTTGTTTGAATATTTCTTTAAGGACAGGAAAAGTTTCAACATCGCGATTGTAATTTACCGCAGTTTCTCCGTATGCTTCCAAATGAAACGGATCAATCATATTCACATCATCAAGATCTACAGTCGCAGATTCATAGGCAAGATTTACTGGATGTTGTAAAGGAAGATTCCAAATCGGGAATGTTTCAAATTTTGCATATCCAGCTTTGATTCCATGTTTGTGATCGTGATAAATATTTGAAAGACAAGTTGCCATTTTTCCACTGCCCGGACCTGGAGCAGTTACAACACAAAGTTTTCGTTTTGTCGCAATATATTCATTTCTGCCATATCCATCATCGCTTACAATAAGAGGAATATTGCCAGGATAACCTTGAATTACATAATGAAGATAAGTTTTAATTCCAAAGTTAGCACACTTTACTCGAAATTTATCGGCGGCTGGTTGGCATGTGTATTGAGTAATTACAATTCCACTTACAAGAAATCCTCGTCGTTCAAATTCTTTTTTAAGGCGAAGTGTTTCTTCATCATAAGTAATTCCAAGATCGTTACGAATTTTATTTTGTTCAATGGCATCGGCATTTACAACGATAATAATTTCTGCAATATCTTTTAGTTTTTCAAGCATCTTAAGTTTATTATCAGGCGCAAAACCCGGTAGAACTCTTGAAGCATGATAATCGTCGAACAATTTTCCTCCAAACTCAAGATACAATTTTTCAAATGAGTCGATACGTTTTTGGATATGTTCCGACTGAAGTTTAAGATATTTTTTTGAATCGAATCCGATTTGTGCCATTTTTTTCTCCCATAAAAAAAGCAAACATTTTCAATAACAATTTTAGTGGCGTTTGACAAGTTTTTATTTGTAAAAGATATTATCACTAAACTGTGAGTTTTTCTATATCTTCAGCATAAACAATTTTTAACCCTTTTTTTTCAATAGACAATTTCTTTTCTGGAGGAATTTGGTCATCAAGAAAAACTATATTTCCACTATCTTTTAGGCGCTCAAGAATAACGCCGCCACCATCGTAAATTCGTTTTGTAATATTTAATGCTCGCTCTAAATCCGTAAACACTTTTTTATTAAGTTCAAATTTTTGACCTTGAAAGTTTTTGTTAATTGGATTTGGTGAATGTTTGTTATAAAACTTTTTAATTTTTTCCATCATTTCTTTTTTATAACGACGTTCTTCGGCAACGGCAACGACTTGTTCTGTTGTTATAAAAATATCTTTATTCTCTTTAAGAAGTTGTTCTGGTGATTTTTGTTGTTTTTCACAAATCTTTTTAAAAACCAACAGTGTCACCATTGCATCATCTACGCTTTTGTGCGATTTTAAAAGTGAAGTATCACATTCTAAAAAATCTGCCCAATCAAAAAGTTTTTTTCTACAACCAAAAGTCCGCTCAGCAAGTTTTTCAACATCAAACGCGCGGTAATTTATATATTCTTCAGAATATCGTTCGCAAGCGCTATTAACAAATCCAACATCGTTCATAACTGCAAATCCAATTACATAAGTATTTCCGTTTGTAAAAAGTTTTTTAATTCGTTTGTAATATGCTGAAAAGTTTGGTTTTGTTCTAAAAAAATCTTTTGAATATGAAAGTTTACATTTATTTTTTGGACTAAAAAGATACCAATCAAAATCTGTTTCAGGATTAATCACAAGATCTTCTTGTTCGATTACATTCAATTCATCATCTGCAAGAATATAACCTAGCGAACAGATTTTTCCAATTCCATCAAAACAATTCGCACATTCACAATCAAAAAATAAATAAGTTTTGTGATTCATAGTTTCCTCAAAAATATAAAATGATTCTTCTGTTGGATTTATTTTACTTCATAGAATACAACATTTTCTTGATTACCACAAATGACTTTTAAAATATGTTGTCCTTTTTCAAGTGGAATTGATTGAACAAACGGTCGCGAAATTTTTGAGACAAATTTTTCGTCAAGGAAAATTTCAAGTTCATCATTCACGCCGCCAATTACTTCAAGTCGTATCATTTGTTCCATATAAGTTTTTGCATCGTAATAAAAAACAGAATCAAATCTCGGACTAAGAATCGTTAGTGGCATATTTGTATAATTTATTTTTACTTGTTCAGGAGCATAATTATCTTCGTTCATCAAAAGCCAATTCTGATATTCTTGCGGATAATGAACTGTTACTTTTCCAGATTCAAATTTGTGCCAAGAACACGATGGAAGTTTTTCACCTTTTTTTACAAATTCATAAACTGTCGAAACACAATTTTTTTCGGGCTTAAGTCCAGACAACTGACAAACAGGAATTTTTTCATAATTTTCAGGAAGCAAAAATGGAATACTTTCGAGATTATCAGTATTTTCAAGATAATCAAGAATTTGTTTTGCAACAGATGCAGGCAAAGAACTGCCAGTTTTTCCGATAACTGTTTTGCCCGAAAAATTTCCCATCCAAACGCCAACTGCATATCGAGAAGTTGCACCAAGCGCTGTGATATTTTGAAATTGATTTGAAGTTCCTGTTTTAAATATCGACGGATATTTTGTTTCAAATGTTTGATAAACACCAAAACCTAGCGACCTTGCATTTTTTTCAGAAAGGAAATCGGCAATAATCCTTGCTGTGTCGCAAGAAAATTCTTGACATGCAGACGGAATTTTTAATTTATGATATTTTTCAGAAAGGAATTCCAAAGGAATATATTTTCCATCTCGCGCGAAAACTGTAAATGCTGGCAAAAATTCATCGAGCGAAATTTCGCCAGCGCCAAGTGCAAGTCCTAATTGTGTTTTGTAAGAATTTTCAATACTTCCAGAAATTCCAAGTTCTTCAAGTTTCTGTGCAAATTCAAAAATCCCAATTTTATCAAGAAGAAAAACAGCAGGAATATTTAAACTCGATGCAAGGCAAACTCGAAGTGAAACTGGGCCATTAAATCGATTATTAAAATTGGAAGGAATATATGCTTTTCCAATTCCAAATTCCATTGGAACATCTGCAAGAACATCAGACGGTTTTACAATTTCGTTTTCGAGAGCAAGTGCATAGAGCAAAGGTTTTATACTTGAGCCAGGTTGATTTTTAAAACGCACGCCATCAATTTGCCCCGAATTATTTTCATCATAAAAATTATTATTTCCGAGCCAAGCAAGCACTTGTCCAGTTTGAACATCTAAAACAAGCACGCTGATATTTGAAACACGACTGTCGACTGCTTTTTTTATCGCATCATCGGCGACATCTTGCACAAAAGTTTGTAGCATCAAATCGGCACTCAGATGAACTTCAAAAGGATTTTTTGATTTAAAAATATTTGTCTGGAACGATTTTTGTTCAAGAAAAAAATTATTATCACGAAGGTATCGAACAAGATGTGGAAAATAAAATGGATAAGTGAATTGTTTTTCAGGACTGTAATAACTTGGTCGGCGCGGAATTAATGCTAGTTTTTGAATTGACTCTTTTGGAAGTCCATCAATTCCTGTAGAAAAATAAAGACGACTTGCAGATTGAATTCCTTCGACATTATTTCCAAAAGGAATTGAATTAAGATAAAGTTCCAAAATCTCATCTTTTGAAAATCGCGCTTCAAGTTTTAGTGCACAAATTGTTTCTATAATTTTATCTTTTAATGTGCGAACATTTTTTTGTTTAAATTCATTGAATTGATTTTTGGTACTTTCATTTATAATTTTTGCAAGTTGCATTGTGATTGTAGAAGCACCACTAATATTTCTGTTATTTTTTGCATTTTGAAAAGCGGCTCGAATTATTGCAAATAAGTCAACGCCATTATGATAATAAAATCTTTTATCTTCCGCTTTGATAAATTCAATTTTTATATCAGACGGAATTTCTTTTATCGGAACATATTCCCGACGAAGTCCATTTTCTAGGGAAGTAATTTGGACAAGTTTATTTTTTCTGTCATAAACGCGCGTACTAAAATCTCGTTGTAAAAAAACATCAAGTTCTGGATAAGGAATTATGGAAAAGAAAATATGCAGGGCTGCATATACAACAAGCACAGCCACTGCAATTTTCAAAAAAACAAAAATTTTCTTGTTCATATTTTGATTATTTTACAATAAACAAATACCCTTCTGTACGGCCAAAAATTTCTGGTTCATACATACATTCAGTTTGAATTGGAGGAGTTGGATAAACACCACGACGACTTGCACGAACCGTTATTTTTTCTGTGCGCTTTCCGGCAGGCATATAATTACTAAAACTTTGTGCTTCGTTGTCGTAAAAATATTGATAACCATCGTTATAAATTCCAAAGTTCCAAGAATAGTCACTAAAGTAATTATCGTTCGCACTGACTTGCAAATTTTGACTTGCACCAGTTGCAAGACTTGAGTCAACAATTTCGACTCCTGATGGAACAGGAATTCTTGTTGCAACAAAATTTCTGTCTTGAGTTGAAAGAACAATTGTTTCAAAACTGTAAGTTTTTCCCGCTTCTAGTACAATTACTTTTGAATCGGCAGACTCAGGTTTTATTTCGTTTCCTTCCTCATCGTAAATTACAAAGTTAAGTTCAAAACCTTCATCTCTTGCAGCACATAATTCCTCAGGAATTGCATATCGCATCATAACGTTGTAATAAAGAGAACCTTTTCCATCCTTTGTTAATTGAAGTTGCGCAAGTTGATTTTTCTTAATCTTTTTAAGTTCAGAACTGTCAAACGAAAATTGTTTTGTAACAGGTTTTGCTCCAAGCCCACGGAAGATTTCTTCCATAAGTTTTGAACTACTTTCATTAGAAATAACAGCCGAACCTTTAAAGTTAAGACTTTCAAGTTTGCGCTCTTTGATTAGCACATAAATTGATTCGAACACTCTAGCAGTTGTCGCAGTATTCTGCCAATAACCTGCTTTTTGTTTGATAAGCAAAGTGTGAAGAATGTTATTCACAATTTGATCTTTTGGATTTTGTTTTACAAAAAGTTGAAGAAGATTTGCAAGTGCTTCGCTATCGTTATCATACATTCCATAATAATAATTATAACTTGAATGATAAGTATCAAGAGAAACACTTCTTCCTGTAAATTTCATTCCTGATTTGATTGCTTTTGAAATTTCTTTTGCTTTGTTTTTGGAATCAGCGTCAGAATAATTTTCATAAGCAAGTGCAGCATAAGAAAGTGTTCCAAGCGAAAGTTCATTTTTTGCTTGGAACTTTTCATAAATTTGATCAAGAATATATTTTATACTTTGGTCATTGTACAAACTAAAAACATAATTGGCGTATGCACCAAATGTATTTGTCATCTCATTTTTTAAAACTGCATTTTTAATATATTCACGGAGTTTTTCTGCATTGTAACCAATTTCGTTTTCTGAATATCCGCGCTCTGATGCCAACTTATAAATGTGCAAGAATCTAAGAGAAACAAATAAACTGTCATATCTACTTCCTGGCCAATATGGGAATGCACCATTTTCATGCTGTTCATCTTTTACAGAATTAAACCAAGTTGTAATTAATTTTTGAGGATTTTCAACAACGCTCTTGAGTCCGAATGTTTCAATGTATTCACTAAAAATAATCAACGGCAACATTTTTGACGATTGTTGTTCAAGACAACCATAAGGATAATCAAATACATATTTTACCGCAGAACCAAGTACACCAACTTGTGATGGATCAAGCGTAATTTGAATATTGCTTACTTCAGAATCACACCAAGATGGAATTATAATATTTTCTGAAACAGAAACTTTTTCATCTTTTAGAGGATCGTCTGATTGAACAGTTCCGGTAACGGCAACTGTTTCAAATGTATATGGTTTTTCAATTTCGATTTTTGAAACAAGTTTTTCGTTAATCACTTTTGATTTGACTTCATACAAAAGTTCAACTATTCCAGCATTTGTTGCAGCAACATTAAAATAAAGTGGCACAGTTTTTCCAGCAGGAACCGTGATTGACTTAGATATTTTATCATCGACAAATGCACTTCCAGATTCTGTAACAAGACCTCTTATGCTATCAGAATCATAATTTGATTGTGGAGCACGCACAGAAAGTGCAACTGTTACCTTTTGACTTACTGAATCCAAGTTTGTAATTATTACTCCTGCTTCTGCTGTATCACGAACACGAAGTCGGCGAGGTTGAACAGCTTGAACGTTTATCGGATTTTGAACAAGAACTTCTGATTCATTCAAAGCAAAATCATTTTTAGCAACACCAAATGCTGTAACTCGATAAGTTGTAAGTGAATCTGGAAGTTTAAAAGAAACTTTTGCTTTTCCATTTGTGTCAGTAACAATTACAGGTTCAAATAAAGCAGTCGGCCTAAAATCTTTTCGTTCTTCTTTTTGACTGTTTGAATTAAGACTTTCAGCATCTCCACCTGCCAAAGATTTTACTTTGTAAGTTACAGGATCCATAAGCATTGAACGAGTGTCGCCACCAATAACACCAAGAGGGAAATTATATTCTGAATAAAAGAAATTCAGAGGATCTTGAACATGATAATTAATAAGGTCAATTACGGCTCTATCAACTACCATTACTGTAAGTTCTGCATTAGAAATTGGATTGCCATCTTTTGTTGCTGTCAGTTCAAGAGTAATTTCTTCTCCTGGATGGTAAGTTGCTTTTTCTGCTTTAACGTCAACTTTAAATCGCGCTTGTTCTAAATCAACTTTTAGCGCCGTAACTCCATAATAACCTTTTGGTTTTTCCAAATCTGGTTCACCATATTTATGAATTGGTTGACCATCACGAGTTGAATATGAACTAATTGAAACATAAACAAGTGGCAAAAATTCCTTTTCAATAGGAATAGAAAGTTCCGTACAACTTGTATCAAGATGAATTACTTTGCTTGAAATAATTGATTCCCTTTCAACCGTAACAAGATAATCACCTTTTGGCAAAGAACTTTCAAGCAACAGTTTTGCTGTATCGCCAGGTTTGTAAGAAGTTCTGTCAGGAGTTAATCGAAGGGCAGAAGCATTGTCTGTATCATACCAATAATAATCTGCACCTGTTACATAAAATGATTTTTCTGTTTTAATTGCATTGTATTTTGTATCTTTTGCAAGAACTGAAACTGTATAATAACCTGCTTTTTCTGGAGTAAAAGAAATTATTCCTTTTGAGGAAGGTTCAAGTTTTCCATTTGCTACAGGTTCTGTAACTTTTTCCCAGCGAGAATAAATTCCGTCAACAGCATCTTCGGCACTATATCTCCAAGTAGTGCGTGTTATCGAATATTCCAATTTATCATTCACTAAAGAACTTGGAGCAATACTTCCGTCAATCTTAAAAAGTGCAAATGGAATATCAAGTTTTTCTTTTGTACGAGGGAATCCAGAACGATAACCTTTTTCAAGTCCAATGTAAAACATTCCTGGATGAACAACTTTTATTGCACCCGCAAAAATTCTTTGATTTGAAATATCCGTTACACCAATTTCTGCACGATATGAATATGCTTGACCAAGAATTCCCTGCGTTGTATTGCAACTAATTTTTGTTGAACCATTTTCGTTTACTTTTCCTTTTGTCTGAGAAACGAACTGTGCTGATTGATATGAATCTTGTGGACCAAAAATATAATTCTGTGCCTCAACCGATGGTGGCACAAAATCAACTGCTTGCATATACCAACTTGCATCGTAAGACGCACCAGTCAAATCGCCACCAGCAAGATAACTTGCTTTCAACTCTGTTGTAATTGTATCTCCAAGATAATATTGCACATCAGGAATTGAAGCACTTGCTTGGAATTTTAGTCTTTCAAAATACGAAACTTGAAGAGGTTCTTGCGAAATCCGTTTTCCGTTTTGATAAAAAGAAATATAATATATTCCAGGTTTTATATCATTTGGAATATCAAATGTTCCAAAGAAACCTCCAGATTCAGAAAGTGAACCTTCTAAAGTTTCATAGACTTCATCTTCCGACCAACTTATTTTTTCGAGTTTAACTTCGTATCTTCCAGATTCTGGCTCAAAATCATTTCGTGTTTGTTTACGAACAATTCCCCTAAAACTTACAGTTTCGCCAGGTCGATAAATTCCTCGATCGGTAAACAAAAATACAAGATTTTTATTTCGTGAATAAATATTTTTAAAATCAGTGGTAGAAATACCAAAACGCCAGGGATAATGAGTTTCTGGAATAAATGTTACTTTGTCATTTCCATTTTCAACAAAAAGAGCAAGTGCATTTTCATATTGTGCGTTGCAGACATTTTCAATTTCATATGTAGGAATTTCAATTTCAACAAAACCGTTCTTATCCGTAGTCCCAGACGCAAAATATTTTTTGTAATCAAAACCATCGTCTATAATTTGAGAACTATTTTTGTAAAGATAAATTTTTGCGTTTGGAACTGGCAAATTATCAGAAAGAGTTCTTACCATAGCGACAACTTTGTCATAACCAATACGAGTTGTTATTGCAAGATTAGTTACTTGAATATTAACACGGTCTGTTGAATCGTAATCTATATATTCTTTATTCCATTGATTCCAATAGTGAATAATTCCTTTTGTCGAAATTGAAATAAAACCAAGTCCATTTTTAAGATATGGGTCGAGGTCAATTTCTTCAAAATATGGTTTATTGTCAAGCGCAGTTTTAAGATTGTGGACATTGTTGCTATGAAGTTCATTTTCTCTATTGTAACTATTTGTAATTGGATCGTCCGTTGATGAAATTGCATACGAACCATCGAGGAGATTTTGATGTTCAATAATAAATTTATGTGGAAATTGTGCTTCGAGAATTTTGTTGCCAATATCAAGCATTTTTAAATAACTTTCTGCTTTTGGCAATGTAAAAAGTTTACTGTAAGAGTTTATAAGTTCTTGTCCATAAATATCTTTAATTCCGTTTGTGCCATTTATATCAATGCGATATTCAGTTTCATATTCAAATTTCATTTGCCTAAACGAAACTGTGTTTCCAGTTACTGAAATATTGTTTTCGTCAAAATCTAGTGGCGGATAAAAAGAAATCGATTTTGCAACTGAAGTTTTGTCAACAGGTTGATTAAAATTAAGAACAAGAGTTTTGTTGTAATTTTGATAAGTTGTTCTTTGCAATTCAAAAGGTCTAAGCGTATAATATGATTGCATCGATTCATCTTGTGTTCCTTTGGCAGAATATATTTCGACAATTGAATTTTTTCCAATTTCGCCGTCAATGTGAACATAAAAATTATTTGAATCTGTAGTTTGAACATATTTAAAACGACTAGAAGTTTCATCATAACTTCTTTCGACAGGAATTGCTGAAAAACTTCGTTTTTCACTATTTACAAAAACTTCAATATTTTTTGCAAACACTTCTTGTGTAACTTCACCATTCACAATAACAATCGAATCCGCTGCATTTTTAAGTGGAACGCCCGCAGAACTGTTGTAATAAAAATTTTGATTCAAAGAAGTTCCTGCAAGAATTCTTGAAATTCTAAGTTCTTGTGCTTTTGTTTTAAAAATCCTTTCGCCAGAAATTTTTACTCCTGACAAACTTTGTAGATTTTCGTTTACTTCAATTGTGTAAACTTGAGAAGGCATAAGTTTTTCAGAAGGAAGAAAAACAACTTGTCTTGTTCCAATCCATCTAAACTTTCCCTCAAGAGAAGGCGTTACAGTAAACACAGCAGCTGGATTATCTTCGTTTTCTAATGTTGTAAGTGCTCTCACTGGAATAGAAAATGAAACATAAAATTCTGGATTTTTCATTGCAGCAGGAACTGTTTCTTGTGGTCCCCAAGAAACAACTGTAAATTCTTGTCCTTGATTTGTACTTTCATATTTTTCTAATTCTGGTTCAGTAATTGTTTTTACTGCTTCAATTGCACTTGAAAGATCAGAACGACGCACATTATATTGAGTTTTATAGTTTTTTAAGTTCTTTATCTCTTGTACATTTGATGATTTAATATCTTGTTTTGCTTGTTCTTTATAATCATAATCATAATTAGTCAAAAAAGTTTGTGCTTCTGCCAAAGAAAATGTTTTTGCAGAAGGAGTTTGTCCATATACATAGACTTCTTTTTTACAACTGATTGTAACAAACAATGTTAGCGACAAACTAATAAGTGTTATAAAATACTTTTTTGTGTGCATATTAAACTTCCAGGATTATAAATTTACCGTATAGTATATGATATATTATACGGTATCATAAAGGAAAGTTCATTACAACTTATGTTCAACTACTTTTTAAAGATTTTTAACAAACAAAACTCTAATTGCGTTGACAACACAAAGTACCATAACTCCAACATCGGCAAAAATTGCAATCCACATATTTGCAATTCCGAGAGCACCAAGAATAAGGCATGCAAACTTAACAAACAAGGCAAAGGTAATATTCTGGTAAACGATTCTCATACATTTTTTTGCAATACGAATTGCTTTAGAAATTTTTAACGGATTATCGTCCATTAAAACGACATCGCTTGCTTCGATTGCTGCATCACTTCCTAATGCACCCATCGAGATTCCGACATCTGCTCGAGTCAAAACTGGCGCATCATTTATTCCGTCACCGACAAACGCAAGCATTTCTCTATTTCCTTTTTCTGCCAGAAGTTCTTCCAGTTTTTCAACTTTATCTTGTGGAAGAAGTTCATAGTAAACTTGATCAATTCCAAGTTCGTTTGCAACTTTTTGAGCAATGGCTTTTGCATCTCCTGTGAGCATCACATTCTTTTTAATGCCAAGAGATTTTAGTCGCTGAATTGCTTCTTTTGAATCTGGCTTTATTACATCAGAAATTACAATATGTCCTGCATATTTTCCATCGATTGCAACATGAACGATTGTGCCAACACTATGACATTCCAGATATTCAATTTTTTCTTGTGCCATCAATTTTCCGTTGCCAACAAGAACTCGTTTTCCATCGACTAAAGCACTTATTCCATGTCCGCCGACTTCTTTAACATCTTGAACGCGACTTTTATCAAGTGGTTTTCCATAAGCTTTTTGCAAACTTTTACTAATCGGATGAGTTGAAAAACTTTCTGCAAGCGAAGCAATTTCTAAAAGTTTTTCGTTTTCGAGCGTACTGTGGTGAATAGCAGAAACTTCAAAAACGCCTTTTGTCATAGTTCCCGTTTTATCAAATACAAGATATTTAACTTTCGAAAGTGCTTCCATATAATTGGAACCTTTAATAAGAATTCCATTTGAAGATGCACCACCAATTCCTGCAAAAAACGAAAGTGGAATACTAATCACAAGAGCACAAGGGCAACTGATTACGAGAAAAGTCAACGCACGATAAATCCAGACATTCCACAATGCGAGAGTTGAATTTTCTTTCATAAAAATTATTTGAATTAAAGGAGGAAAAATTGCAAGCAACAAAGCAGCAAAACAAACTACAGGCGTATAAACTTTTGCAAATTTAGAAATAAAATTTTCCGAACGAGATTTTTTTGAACTTGCATTTTCAACAAGTTCAAGAATTTTAGAAGCAGTCGACTGACCAAATTCTTTAGTTGTCTTTATTTTGATTAATCCAGAAACATTAATACATCCACTTGAAACTTCATCACCAGGGCGAACTTCGCGCGGAAGACTTTCTCCTGTCAAAGCCGAAGTATCTAAAGTTGTAGTTCCTTGCGTAATAATTCCATCAAGTGCAATTTTTTCGCCAGGCTGAACAACAATTATCGAACCAATTTTTACAATGTCGGGTGAAACTTGTTCTAATTGCCCATCTTCTTTTTCAAGATACGCATAATCGGGCCGAATATCCATAAGATCAGAAATATTTTTTCGGCTTTTTCCGATTGCAATTGACTGAAACAATTCTCCTATTTGGTAGAACAACATAACGGCAACACCTTCTGTATATTCACCAAGAGCAATCGCACCAATAGTTGCAACAGCCATCAAAAAATTTTCATCAAAAGGTTTTAGATTTAAAATTCCTTTTGCAGCCTTTTTAAGAATATCCCAGCCAATAATAAAATACGGAATAAAAAAAAGCCAAAAGTCGAGTGGCTTTGTCAAAAATTTTATCTGTGTAAATCCAGGAATAAATTCTGTAACAAGTTTTAAACCCAAAATCAAGATAGCCGAAATAATTATACGAAATAAATTTATTTTTTGCTTTTTCGTCATTTTTTTTCCCTCAATAATTTTAAATTAAATTAGAATTCAATTTCGCAATCGTCTTCAATCTTTCTGCAATTTTTTAAAACTTCTTTCATAATTTTGTTTACATCAGCATCATCTGCAAATTCAACATACATTCTCTGTAACATAAAATTTATAGAACAGTTAAGAACGCCAGAAGTTTTTTTTGTAGCTTCTTCCATTAAATTTGCACAATTTGCACAATCTACTTCGATAGTAAAAGCTTTTGTCATTTTTCCTCCAAATAAAACTAGATATAATCCGCCTCGTGAATGTGGGTCAAACCACATTCCATAATCATTGCAACATGATTATCATCTAACGAATATTTCACTTCTTTACCTTCTTTTGTACCTTTTACAAGTTTTGCATTTCTCAAAACACGAAGTTGATGCGACACAGCAGAAATAGTCATTTCAAGAATTTCAGAAAGTTCACTTACATACAAATCTTTGATTTCAAGGCAACTAATTATTTTTGCTCGAGTTGCATCGCCAAAAACTTTGAACAAGTCAGCAAGATTATTAATCGTTTCATCATCTGGAATTTTCTCCTTTACAATTTTTGACAAAACGCTCTTACTTTCTTTAGACTTTTTTTGTGCAAACATATGGTGCTCCAAAATATTTTTAATACTTGAACGTTTGTTCAACTATTAAAAATATTATAAATCCACAAATTCATTTTGTCAACAGTTGAACAGTTATTCAATTATACTTTGAATCGTCTTTCTAATCATTTACTTTTTCTAAACGTTAAACGTCACTGATAAAATTTAGCTTTTGCTTTGTTCACTCTTAAAAACTAAAAAATCAAATAATTCTTTTTCTTCTTTTCCTTAACTAACACAAGTCAAATTTCTTATCTTACATTTTTTACATTTTTTTTACTTTTTTACAAAAATGCAATTTTTTTTTCTTGCAGAATTTTCAATTCGCTGTAAACTTATAATATCAATAAAATTAATTATTAGGAGGAATTTTTGTGAAAAAAATTTTTATGCTGGCACTTGTTGCCTTATCTGTTGCTGGAACTGCATTTGCTAAAACTTATGTAGTTGATATTGCAGATTCTGTTAACGGAAAATCAGTACCAATAAAAAAAGACCCTTATGCTACTGACTATAAAGTTATACCCCCAGTTGATGTAACTTCTTACTTTGCTGGAGTTAAATTTCAGCCAGGAGATACAATCGAAATTTATTACAACTTTGTTTCTAACCAAAACATTAATAGGTTAGGAATTATAGCCATTGATAATTCGGAAATTGCAAACTATTGGACAGTTATTGCAGGTGATTACACCCAAAGTATTGATAATATTAAAGCTGGAGTTCCAATTAAGGGAGTTATATCACTGAAAGTTGTACAAGCTCCAAAACAAAATATTACAATTCAATTAATGTCAAACGATAAAGTTGACGGAACTATTACATTAACTAAAACACCTGGAATAAAAACTGGTTCTTCTAAATAATTAATTTTAGATAATTTACGAAAACTAAATAAAAGAGGTTGCCCCGTAAGTAACAAAACTTCAATAAAGGGCAACCTTTTTTATTGCGATTGAATTTATGGCTTTATGCAAATTTTCAACCAACTTTTTTGAAAGTTCAATTTAGAATATATTTATTCGCAATCCTTCAGAAAACTGGAATATCACATTTTTAATATCCATCGTTGAACTAGAAACATCACTTGGAATAAACCACAATTGAAATTCCGAGTACAATGCAATTGTTCTAAGTAATTTTGATTTCTTAAATGTTACACGTGGAAATTCCAATTGTCCCAAAATAGCTGAAAGCATCTGTGCTTTTCCACTAGATGTTTCTGTAAATATGCTAAAATTCGCTCCAAGCGCAAAGCCCATACTTAACCAATCAAAGTTTCGACCAAACAACGCTCTAAATGGAACATGAGCAATATTTGCAAGCAACTTCACTCCAAATACATTTCCGCCATAACGAATTTGCGTATCACTAAATATCGCACGCTGAACTTGTGTAAACTGGCCCCACTGAGCTTGCAGTTTTACATTGTCATCAAAGAATGAAAGTCCCATTCCAACACTGAATAATGTTGCTCCCCAATATTGTGAATCAAAATACAATCCTTGAATAAATCTAGGCAATTCATAAGAAGTTTTATCGCCTTTTCTCAATGCAATACTTACTGAATTTAAACCTATAGCATCACTTGCAAGTCCAGAGAACTCAAGTTCTTGATTATAGCGACCGCCAATACTTGGAGAAATAATCTTAACAAATGGTGCAGTTTTATCGATTTGAATTACGCATCGATTAATTGCAGTTTCTCCATTTTTGAACACTGCACGAATAAGCATAAAGTGATAACCTTCTGAAATATCTTCGTTTTCAATTCGGTATTTCCAATTTTTGTTAGAACTAATGCGCTTAAATGTTTTTCCGTTATCAAAACTTAATTCAATATAACTTACAGCTTTTGTGGCAATAATGTTTTTTTGTGCTTTAGTTGCACCTTTTGATTTTGCTGCATCGATTTCATCTTGACTAATTGAATAACCAGCTCGTCCACGAATAATTGGACGATCAAATGCAAATTCACCATAATCAAAATTGTCTACTGTAACCCAAGCTCCAACAGAACTGTACATTATACTTTGCGTAATCGATTCGACAGAAAAGCCACCTTCAAGATTTGCACGAACTTTATAAGAATGATTTCCATCAGAAAGTTTTTCTCCATTCATCTGGAACTTAAAATAACTTGTATGTTCACTTGTAAGTACAACTGTTTCAAAATCTCTACCGTCAAGCACAAGTGTTACAGAATTAATTTTTCTCTTTGTTTGAATTTCACCATAAATGTTAAATTCGCCAGTTTTATATTCGCCGTTCAGTGGATAATAAATATTTGCTTCCGCTTCTGCAACGCGATTATCAAGTGTTATGTTTCGGCTTATGCTTGCAATATTGTCAGCGGCATCTTTTCCTGTAACTTGAATATTGTAACGCCCATTTGGAAGTCCACTAATATCAATTGATGTTGTAATAATTCTATCTGGAACAAGCTCTGTTCTTGCAAGGTTTGGATTTACAGTTCTTCCATCAAGACTTGTAACAGTTATGTACAAATCTGTCAAACCAATATTGTCAATTGTATAACCAGAGAAAAATATCAAACCTGTTGTTTTTGATTCATCAAGTGGAAATTCAAGAGAAAGTTCTGGAGGAGTATTATCGATGTTAATAATGCTTGCATAAAAACCTTCAATTCCATAATTATCAGTCGCTTTTACAAAAATTGAATGAGTTCCATCAGGAATTGCACGAGAATCATATTGATATGACCAACGTCCTTTTCCAGAAGCATCGTTCCAAGAAACTCCATTATCAAGAGAAATCTGAACTTTATCAATTCCGTTTCGATCGCTTGCAGTTCCAGAAATTACAGAAAGTTTGCTATGAGCACTTTCAAGTCTTGGAGATTCCAAAACTACTTCTGGTTCAGCAAGCGAAACTCTAAAATTCCTTACATATTCAGGTCCACGCACACCGTTAATATCAACACTGTACACTGTAATCGAATGTTCATTATCTGTAAGTGAACTCAAAGGAACTTCCACATTAAAGTTATATCCAGTTCCTTCAATTTGCGTATATCGACCATTATCAATTCTATAATAAACAGTACTTGGTCCATCATCATCTATCACAGTTCCAGAAATAATAAAGTCCTTTGTAATTACTTCGTTATCAATAGGAAGGTGAATTGTCGCAATAGGAAGATCTGAATTACTATCAACAACAAAATCCCAAGAATTGATTGTCGTAACATTTCCTGCCGAATCTGTAAAATCAAATCTCATTGTAGAACTAATTGGCATTTCGGTTGTTCCAACAATTGTGTTCGGCATTGAAGTATTTTCAAGCGGAATTCTTCTTCCTGTCGCATTTGATACATATTCGATGCGTTCTAAGTTTCCTTCATCTTTTGCCAAGAATGCAATCACATTTATTCCATTAATTGTATTTTCTGCAATTGGAACGATAACTTCTACAGATGGAGCTATTGTATCTTTCTGAACGGACGTTCTTGAATAAGAAATATTGCCAGAAATATCTGTTGCACGAATATCAACTGTAATTAAGCCATCTTCCAGATTTGTAATTGTTTCTTCTGCATAAAGTGCAAAAGAAGTTCTTCGCCTTGGAGTGCCAAACGATTTCCAATTTTCGCCATTATCAAGTGAATATTCAACAGAATCAATTCCTGTAGCACTATTTGCAGTTCCAGAAATTACAAGTCGGTTTCTAACCCATTCATATAAAGCAGGACGTTGAATTGAAAATGAAGTTCCTTGATTATCAAAAATCAAAGTTACAGGAGCAAAATCAACTCTCGCGCCATTTTCGTCAGTCGCTCGAACAACAACACCATAATAAGCACCAGCACGAGTTGCAGTAATTGTTACGGCTTTTCCTTGAGAAGAAACTTCAAGTCCAGGAAAATTTCCAACAAAAGTTGCTGTTACATCTGAACCAAGATTTGCAATGCCAGAAAGTTTTGCAGAACTTCCAAGAACAAAACCAGAAATTGTGTTGTCATAAACAGTATCTTCTGTAGAAAGCCACTGAGCGATACGTTCGTCATTAATATCATCACTAGCAATTTCTCGAATTATGCCAATTTGAGCATAACATTTCGAAGAATAATTTTTTCCACTAGCAGTAATTTCCACAGTTACCATTCCGGCAGGAAGATTATTAAGAGGAATAAAAGCAGTTCCGTTGCCAGAATTTTTATCTGGGCGAGTTACAGAGGATTTACCTTCTATAAGTGGTTTTGCGCCTTGTGCCATAGAGGTAAATATTTTATATGAAATCGCAATATCTTTTTCTGCGGAAGTAAGTTCAAGTTTCATTCCGATTGGAACAGTTTTTTCGTTGACATTTTTATCTTTGTTCCAACGAGCGATTGTTGATTTTGAATTTGAAGGAACAAGAACATTCATTGCACGAGAATATGATTTGTCAGCAACTTCTAAAATTTTTAAGTTTACTCGCTCATCATTAATTTCGCTTACAAGTGAATTATCAGGAAGTTCAATTACTTTAGTAAGATTTTGAACATAAAGTGCTGTCGCATAATTTGAAACACGATTTGCAACATCTACAACCCTAAAAGTAAGATGAACCATTCCCCAAGGAAGAGTTTCTACAGGAATTGAAAATGGAACTCGGGTAATAGGATTTTTAAGTTCGATTGTTTTTTCTTCTCGTCGCCGTTCATCAGAAATTCCAAATCTATCTGCCGACCATTCTATTGTATAAGACGCTTCTTTAATTCCCGAAAGAGAAGTCGCAGCAAGTTCAAAAACTGAACCACTTTCTGGACTTACAATTTTGCCGAATGTTGCATCGCCTACATCACTTCTGCTTCGAAGTATCGGCGAAGAAAATTTTGGTTTTGTGCCAATTGAAAAATATTCAATTTTTGTTTCTTTACCTTGAACTCCGTAACGGTCAATTGCACTTACGCTTACAAAATGTTTTCCATAAGTCATAAATTTTTCATCTTGAAGAACTAAATTGAATACGCCGCGAGTTTCAATTGGTTCAAAAACTGTTCCGTCTACTGCAATTTTTACAGAAGCAACAGCGTCATCATCTTTTGCAATTCCGCGAATAAAAAACTCGCCATCTTTTAATTGGCTTGCTTGCTTTGGCCATTGAATTTGAACAATCGGTTTATCGAGTTCAGAATTAATATTTATTTGCCGTTCTTTTTTTGTTATGTTCCCTGCGACATCAATTGCAGTGATTACAAGTTTTCCGTTTTTGGTTGCATTAAATTCTTTTGACCAATAATTATTTCCAGGAATAATTTCAAAATCTCCTTTTTCGCCGTTAAATTCCCAAGAAAGTGATTTTAAACCAATTGCATCACGTGCACTTCCGGCAGCAGTAAAAGTACCATTTTCAATTTCTTTTTCACGCGGATATGCAATTTCGACAAATGGTTTTGTGTTATCAATAAAGCAAACAAAAGAATAATAGCCAAATGAACCTTGCATATCAGTAGCTTTAAACCAAACTACAGTCGGCCCATCTTTCATTTTCTTTGTATCAAATGAAATACTAAAATTTGCAGTATTTGTTTTTTTGTTATTTGAAACTTTTACATTCGTAAAAGTCGTTCCATTATCAAAAGAATAAGCCATTGATGCAATTCCATTGCCGTCAGAAATAACACCTTTGAGATTTACAGTTCCGGAAACAATTGAACCACTTCCAATATTTGTTATTTCTGTTACAGGCGTTTGCCTATCGAGAATCCAAGAAGTTTTACTCGATTTTCCTTTTAGTCCATTTACATCAACGCCATAAACTTCAATTGTGTGCAAACCTTCTTCCATGCCTTCTGTACTCAAAAAATATTGCCAAAATTCTTTTCCGCTTGCACGAACAGGTTTATCTATATTTCCGTCGAGAATCAATTCAACATATTGGACAGCGTCATCATCAATGCACGAACCTACGATGTTAAGATTTCCAGAAACATTCATTCCCGAAACAGGATTTGTAATTCTTGTAATAGGAAGGTCAGATTTTTCATCGATGAAAATATTAAAAGGACCACCATACGTTGTGTTGCCACCAAAGTCAGTTGCAGTTACGATGACATTGTATTTTCCATTTTTTGAACTAATGTCAAACTTTTCGCGCCAACTGTCCATTTTTTCTAGATTCAGCTCTGTAACATCTCTTGCAAAAATACAAAAACTAGAAGTCATTGCAAATATACAAATGCCAATCAATACCTTTTTAAGATTATACCCTCGTTCCATAAAACCTTCCTTCAAAAGCTAGAACAAGCAAATTAGACTAGAATCGTCGCCCACTAGAAACTTTGTGCACCTATAACGCACTAGTTACGAATATGCGCTCGCTGTCGGTTCCAAATTTGCAAAGTACTGTTTTTGTGCACGAAAGTGCCATTTTAGCGACCGCTTTTAAACGTTCATTGACAACTTTCAGCAAGTTACAAGCATAATTATAACTCAATATAAAAATTCTGCTACTTTTTTCATAATAAATTTAGTTCATATTGATTAGCAAAAGAGAGATATGATATTTGAGCAGAAAAAGCCATTTTATATATCGGCAAGTTATGTGCTAAAGATTAGTGTTAAAAATTTTACAGTTTTTATTTATTCTTGAATGAGAATATCGTAAATACGATCTAAATCTGTGCGGCTAAAAAAATCAATTACAAGGGAACCGCGATTTAAATTTCCTTTCATCGAAACTTTAGTTCCAAGTGCATTGATGAATTTTTGTTCTAAAGCGATTATGTCGGGATCTCGTTCATCTTTTTGTTGAGCAGATGATTTTTCTTTTTTAACGACACGACCTTCGTTTAAAACCTTTGCAAGTTCTTCGGCTTTTCGAACAGATAAAGTTTCTCCTACGATTTTGCCAAAAAGTGTGCGCTGATTTGCAGGACTATCAACAGAAAGAATTGCTCGAGCATGACCTGCAGAAATCTGCCCGGTCGTCAAAGAATTTTGCATATCTACAGGAAGTTTAAGAAGACGAAGAGCATTTGCTACGGTTGAACGCTGTTTGCCAACTCTTTTTGCAACTTCATCTTGTGTCAAACCACTTAATTCCATTAATTTGTAATATGCTTGTGCTTCTTCAATTGCGTTTAAATCTGCACGCTGAATATTTTCGATAAGTGCGACTTCAAGTTTTTTTTCGTCGGAATATTTTTTTAATTGAACAGGAATTTTTTCAAGACCGACAATTAAAGCGGCACGAGTTCTGCGCTCTCCAGCTATAATATAAAATGAACCATCGCCTGCATCTTCAATTGTAATTGGTTGCAAAACACCGTGCTCACGAATTGAATCTGCAAGTTCATTCAATTGTTCTTCAGAAAAAGTTGTACGAGGTTGATGTGGATTTGGTTTTAATTTTTTTGGATCTACCCAAAGCGTTCCAGCTTCATCGGATTCAATACCGTTAGGCAATGTTCCTATTTCTGAAATAGTTTTTGATTTAGAAGAAGTTTTCTTTTCTGGTTTTGTGGATACAACCACTGTTTCTTCTTCTGGCAGACTTGATTCCATTAATGCATCAAGCCCACGCCCTAATGCTTTTTTCTTAGCCACGTAAAATTACCTCTTGTGCAAGTTTTTCATAACTTTTTGCTCCGGCACATTCTGGGTCGTATTTACAGATAGGCAATCCATGAGAAGGTGCTTCTGATAAACGCACATTTCTTGGAATAATTGTATTAAATACGGTATCCTTAAAATATGACTTAACTTGAAGAACAACATCTTGTGCAAGGCGTGTTCTTGAATCGTACATCGTAAAAAAAATGCCACCGATTATAAGATCGGGATTATGTGTTTTTTGAACTTTTTGAACACCTTGAAGCAAAAGCGTAATTCCTTCAAGTGCAAAATATTCACATTGCATAGGAACTAAAACTGCATCAGCGGCAACAAGTCCGTTCAAAGTTAAAATACCAAGCGATGGTGGACAATCAATAAAAATATAATCGTACTTTGGTTTTAATGGCTCAAGTGCATCTTTAAGAAAGTATTCCCGACGTTCTTGATCAACAAGTTCAATCGCAGCACCAGACAAATCAAGAGAAGCTGAAATTATATCAAGAGACTTTATCATAGTGTGCTTTACAGTTTCTTCAGGTTTTGCAAGTCCACTAATCAATTCGTATACTGTGGGTTTATCTTTTGGTGATACTCCTACTCCACTTGACATATTTGCTTGTGAGTCAAAATCTACAAGAAGAACTTTTTTGCCAGCAAGGGCAATATAAGCACCGATATTTATTGCAGATGTTGTTTTTCCAACTCCACCTTTTTGATTTACAAATACAAATGTTTTAGTCATAACAATAATTATACCTTTAATTGTACAATTAAGTCCATAAGTTCATCAAGTTTTTGATGAGTTGTAAGTGGATTAATTAAAGTGAATTTTAAATGAACTTTTCCATTGTAGACAGTTTGTCCAATTACTACGCCTTCTTTGTGAATTAATGTTCGTCGAATTTTTTTGTTTATTTCATCATTTTCTTTATCAGAAAGCGATTTGTCGTAAAGTCTAAATACAATTGAACTCAATTCTGGTTCGCAAGTTCTTTCAAAATCAGTACGTTTTTCAAGACTGTCGTAAACATATTTTGCATTTTCAATACAAGTGTCAATTAATTCTGCCCAGCCATCTTTTCCACGACATTGGAACGAAATCCAAACTTTTAAAGCGTCAAAACGGCGAGTTGTTTGCATTGATTTACTGACAAGGTTTGTATAACCATCTTCTTCGTCTTCTTCACGATTTAAATAATCTGCATGAAGTTCACATGGTTCAAAGTTCTTTGCATTTTTTATAAGCGAACAACTGCAACTAATTGGCATCATAAACATTTTATGAAAGTCAACAGTAATTGAATCCGCTTTAGAAAGTCCGTCAATACGATTTTTGTATTTAGCAGACATAATAGCGCCACTTGCATACGCTGCATCACAATGAAACCAAATTCCGTTTTCTTGACAAATTTCTGCAATTTCAGAAATTGGATCAATACTTCCGTAATCTGTTGTGCCAACAGTTGCGACAACACAAAATGGAATATTGTTTGCCTCTTTATCTTGTTCGATTAAAGATTTTAATGCATTAATATCCATTTTCATTTTTTTATCTACTGGAACTTTTACAACTGCGTCATAACCAAGCCCGAGTAAATGAGTACTTTTTTCCATTGAGAAATGAGAAATTTCAGAAGTATATAATCGAAACTTTTTATAATCTTTTGGAAGTCCAAGTTTTTTTACATCATAATTTAATTTTGTTTTACAAAACCAATCACGTGCTAAAAAAATGCCTATTGTGTTTGACTGCGAACCACCACTTGTAAAAACGCCATCAGCGTTTTCATCGTAACCGAATAAATGGCAAAGTTGATTTATAGTCTGAACTTCAATTTCTGTTGCAACTGGCGATTGGTCCCAACTGTCCATTGACTGATTAAAAGTTGAAATTATAAGTTCCGCTGCAATTGTTTCAAGCAAAGTTGCACTATGGAGATGTGCCATATAATCAGTAGAACTTGTTCTTACAAAATTTGGCAAAATAAGTTTTTTTATCTGTTCTAAAGTTTTGTCAAATCCAAGTCCATGTTCTGGCAACATCGGAACATCTACGAGTTTTTTTAAATCAAAAGGAAGCGGTCCTGAATATGCTTTGTCGTTTACAAAAGAATCTGTGATTGCTCTGGAAGTTTTTTGAATAATGGATTCATATTCTTCCAGAGTTTTTTTATCGTCTGTGATAAAAATTTTATTTTTGTTCAAGGTCAACCTCAAGAATTACTTTTTCAAGAATATCAAGGGCTTTGTTAAGATCTTCACGACTAATATTTAACGCACAAAGACATCGCATAACAGCACCATTTCTGCCGCCTCTTTCCATAACAAGATGATTTTCAAAACAGCGTTTTTGAACTAAAGCAGCAACTTCACCACTTGCTTTTTTTGCGCCAAGGTTATCGCTTTGAGATTTTGGATCGATAAATTCAATTCCACGCATTAAACCTTTTCCACGCAAATCGCCAATAATAGAAACTTTGGTTTTAATTTGCTCAAGTCGTTTTGCAAAAATTTCACCTTTTTCAACAACATCGGCAAGGAACTCAGGTTTAGAAACACGATTCATTACAACAGTGCCAGCACGCATTGCAAGTTGATTTCCTCTAAATGTTCCAGCGTGAGCACCAGGTGCCCAAACATCAAGTTTTTTATTGTAAATTACAACAGATAAAGGTTGACTTCCACCAATTGCCTTAGATGCAAGAATTACATCTGGAACAATGTCTGCGTATTCAAACGCAAAGAATTTTCCTGAGCGACCAATTCCACATTGAATTTCATCAACAATCATCGGAATATCGAGTTCTTTTGTAACGCGTCTTACTGTCTGAAGGAATTTTATAGGTGCAGGAATTACTCCGCCTTCGCCTTGAATTGTTTCGATAATCACAGCAGCAGGTTTTGTAACACCACATTCTGGGTCTTTTAACATTCTTTCAAAATAAGCGCAAGCAGCGTCAGTTCCAGCATCTTCACCAAGCCCAAAAGGACAACGATACGAATACGGAAATGGCATAAAATGCACATTTGGCATTAAATCGTTAACTTTGCTTTTTGCATTAAGATTTCCTGTTACAGAAAGAGCACCGTGCCCCATTCCGTGATAAGCACCGTTAAATGCAATTATGGAACTTCGTCCAGTTGCCGTTTTGCAAAGTTTTAATGCTGCATCAACTGCATCTGTTCCACTTGGACTGCAAAATTGAACCTTTGCGTTGTTTTTTAATTCACCTGGTAAAAGGTTGAATAAAGTCTGAACAAACGTATCTTTTACAGGCGTTGTAAGATCCAGCGTGTGCAACGGTAAATTACCGGTAAGCATATCCACCATGGCCTGATTTACTTCAGGATCATTGTGGCCAAGTGCGAGCGTTCCTGCTCCGCACAAAAAATCCAGATATTTGTTCCCTTCAACATCCTCAATCCATGACCCTTGTGCTTTTGCAAGTGCAAAAGGAAATTTTCTAGGGTAACTACGGGCGTTAGACTCTGTGGAATCCTGTCTGGTAATGTAATACTGATTGGTGATTTCAGTTTCTTTCTGAACCATCTACTTTCTCCATTACAAGTGGGTTAAACAAATAGCCGAACCGCTTGCAAACTGCAAGTGCTTCTTTATCGTTATGTCTTTATGCAAAACTAGTGTTGCATTAGGGAAATGTACCTTATATACATTATTTGGACAATACTTATTTTGCTTTTTTTTACTTTTTTTTTAAATTAATGAATGAAAATTGAAAGTTCGTTTTGGTTTGCGTATAAGTTTTGTGCTTAATTTTAACGAGTAAATTTTTGAATTGAAAAATCAGCGAATTTCGATACTTCTTGAATCATTTTGTCATTACTAGGAAGAGCAAATAAAGCCCCAACTCCACTTTCTGGATTTTGACGAATTGTTTCTTTTCGGATAGCCAAATATCTGTCAAGAAAATCCATTAATCCTACACAAAAATATCGGGCTTCTTTTTTTATCGTTTGATTTTCGAATTTATTCTTATTCGCAAGTTTAAAAAACAAAAATGTCTGGTTTTCGATTTTTTCAATTTGCGAAAGATAAATCTCAAGAACTTTTTTTGTAAAATATTTTTCTGAATTTATAAAAGTATAAATTTGGAATAGCGGATCAAGTTCGTGTTTTTTTATAAAATTAACACAACAAGTTTTAAATAGTTTTTCCGTCTGATTTTCGGTTGTTTTTGAAAATTCCTCTTGAGAAATAAGATTTACTTTTGTATAAAAATCTGAACAATAAGTGTAAATTGCTTTTAACATTTCTTCTTTGCTCGAGAAATGATTGTAAAGACTTGCTTTTTTTATAGAAAGATAATTTGAAATATCGTTTAAAGATGTTTCGCCCATTCCTTTGTCAAAGGCACAATACAATGCGGCTTCTATAATTTTTACTTGGTTAATTAATGGACGAGGCATAAATTTGTAAACTACCTTTTGTTAGTTTACAAGGCATTAAAAGATTTGTCAATTTTTTCCCTATGCTTTTTTTGCATTTTTAAATATCACCAGTTTGCAATAACACTACAGTGAACTGCGAACTACTTTGTTTGCTATCTTTCAATGACGGTTGTTGCAACCGTCATTGCGTTTTCAAATGCGCCATTATTTTGCGGTGCGCACAACACGGAAACCGATGTTAAAGCGATAAAAAGGGAAGTTAAAATTACGCTCAGCAACAGTACAGTAAGTGCCAAAACTCCTCCAACTGCCGCCACGTTGGCAACGAGTAGTTCCAAAGTTCACACCCATCTCATCAGTCGATTCTGTGATATTTCCATAACAGTCCCAGCACCATTCCCAAACGTTTCCGCTCATGTCGTAAAGTCCTAAGGCGTTTGGGTTTTTGGTTTTTACTTCATGTACTTTATTATCAGAGTTATCGTCATACCAAGCAACATCATCTATATCATCGCTTCCGCTGTATTTGGTTGAATCCGTCTGTCCCTCTCGTGCAAGATATTCCCATTCTGCTTCTGTTGGCAAGCGGTAGCCGTTTGCGTCTATGTCCATTTTGATTGCATTCCACTGTTTATTGTCGCTCGATGGTCCGCAGTATTTTTCACCTTCAACAACAATGTTAGGCCATTGTGCAGGGTCGGTTTTGCCACCAAGTTTGTATACAGGAGTTAAGCC
>CAZOTD010000002.1:0-31443 GCA_964582685.1 uncultured Treponema sp.
CAGCCACTCTGTTTAACTAGAGTGGCTTACATTAAGGAATTAACTTAAACTGCAATTATGCTTCAACTGGAGCTTCTGCTTGTGTAGCAGATGCAGTTACTTTAGCAGCTTTTCTTTCCTTATTTTTAAGATTTGCATTACAGAATTTGCAAACCTTTACTTTGTTTCCATCAACTTCGCGTTCATAAAGAACTTTGATGTTTGCATTTGCACAAATCGGACATTTTCCACGTCCATGAAATACCTGATTACGAATACCAGTTCCACGATGTGTCTTAGACATATTCTACTCCTTATTTATTTGCTGCTTTTTTTGGAGCGGCTGTCTTTGCTTTGTCGTTTGACGTAGCGTTCTTTTCCTGAGCATCTGAATCTAATTTGTAGTCAACAAGTTCAAGAATTACAACATCCGCAGCATCTCCTTGACGGAAGCCAAGTTTGAGAACTCTTGTGTAACCACCATTACGATCCTTCATGCATGGACCAATTTCTGTAAAAAGTTTATTAAGAACTTTTTCATCTTGAATAAACTTAGCAACTTCGCGGCGATTGTGTACACTGTCTACTTTACTTCTTGTAATGAGTTTTTCAGCAAATCTACGAACTTCCAAAGCTTTTGCTTTTGTTGTCGTGATTCGTTCAAATCTCAAAAGTGAAGTAACCATGTTACGAGTCATTGCACGACGATGTGCTGTTGTGCGTGAAAGGGGATTAAAACCAACTTTATGATTCATCTGATTCTTCCTTTTTCTTATTCAAATTGACAGCATTCTTAAGATGGCTGTAATCAGTCATTCCAAGTGTAAGGTTCCACTCTAAGAGTTTTTCCTTAATTTCTGTCAAACTTTTCTTACCAAAGTTTCTTGTTTTAGCGATGTCATCTTCTGTCCTTTTAGTTAATTCACCAATTGTACGAATATTTGCATTTTTCAAACAATTTGATGATCTAACTGAAAGTTCAAGTTCTTCAACTGGTGTATTAAGAAGAGCACGAACTCTTTCGTCACCTTCATCTAATTCTTCGCCACTTGATATAGCATTATCATTAAAATTAACAAAAATTGAAAAATGGTCTTTCGCAATTTTTGCTGCTTCTGCCAATGCATCATCTGGAGCGATAGTTCCATCAGTCCAAATCTCTAAAACTAACTTGTCATAGTCATTTCTCTGTCCGACACGACAAGGCTCAATAGCAAATCGAACCTTTCGAACAGGGGAAAAGATAGCATCCATTGGAATTGTAGAAACATCTTCAATGTAATGCTCGTTTGTTTCTGCAGGGACATAACCTCTACCAAAATCTACTTGAATTTCTAAATCAATACGAGCTTCGTCCATCATTGTAAACACAAGCATATCGTTTGTCATAATTTCAAGTTGTCCTTCTCTAGCAAAGTCGTCACTTTTTACAACGCCAGGTCCTTTAAATTCATAAAGAATTGTGTCCTGTTCAATGTCCTCTGGGAGCCGCAAACGGATCTGTTTCAAGCTGTTCAACACTTCTTCTGTATCCTCTGCAATATGCGGAATTGCTTCGAATTCACTAGAAATAATATGTGGAACACCATCGGCATCATAAGATGTAATGCGTACGGAAGAAATTGCATAACCTTGAATACTAGAAAGAAGAACACGACGAAGTGTATTACCAACTGTAGTTCCAAATCCAGTTTCAAATGGAGAAGCAGTAAACTTTCCATAGTTAGCATTATTCTCAAGGTGCTCAAATGTAATGCTTTTTGGACGTTTAAATCCCTTAAGCAGATTTTTGCGAGCCATCTAAACTCCTTATCCCGAGTAGTTTTCTACTGCGAGCAGTTCTTTTATTATCGATAATCAAAATTTGTTCAGCAAAGCGAACTTCTACAAACAAATTCTAATTCGAAACGCTATTGAACAATTTTTTGCTCAATTTTGTTTCCCAACATCACTTATAAATTTCCCGAAAATAATTTTGCACTATAAAATAGCAAATACATCAAAATTTTGAATTACTTGCTTAATATAGCTTTAATTACATACGGCGAGTTTTACGAGGTCTACAACCATTGTGTGGAATAGGCGTTACATCAGAAATTGACTTAACTTTTAGTCCTAAAGAACCAAGTGAACGTATCGCATTTTCGCGACCAACACCAGGACCTTTAACAAACACGTGAACTTCACGCAATCCATAACTTACTGCCTTCTGAACTGCAGTTTCTGCAACAGATTGTGCAGCAAATGGAGTAGATTTTTTTGCCCCACGGAATCCTAAACCACCTGAAGAAGCCCAAGAAAGAGCATTTCCTTTCAAGTCTGTAATTGTTACGATTGTGTTATTGAAAGTTGCCTGAATGTAGACATTACCTTCATATACACTTTTCTTTTCTTTTCGTTTTTTTACAACAGCCACTTAATTTACCTCTGCCTTATGCCTTTTTCTTGTTAGCAACAGTCTTTTTCTTACCCTTGCGAGTACGAGAATTAGTGCGTGTGCGCTGACCACGAACAGGAAGTCCTTTTCTATGGCGCAATCCACGATAACAACCAATATCCATAAGACGCTTGATATTAAGACCGATTTCTGAGCGAAGTCGTCCTTCAACTTTATATTCTGCGTCAATTACTTCACGCAACTTTCCCAATTCCTCTTGAGTAAGGTCATTAGCCATAACATCTGGATTGATTTTTGCTTTTTCACAAATTGTCAATGCAGATGAACGACCAATTCCATAAATATAAGTTAAAGCGATACTAACATGTTTATTTGGGAGATCAACTCCCGAAATTCGAGCCATCTATTACTCCTTCTGCCTAGCCTTGACGCTGCTTATGTTTAGGGTTAGAACAAATAATGCGGATAATTCCGTTTCTTTTAATTACCTTACACTTGTCGCAAATTGGCTTTACGCTTGTTCGTACTTTCATAAAAGTCTCCCTAGAAAATGTGATACACTTTTTTTCGATTATGGCAATTCGCAATGAATTACAATCGAGTTCTAGGATTATATCACAATTTTCTAATTTTAATCTACTGGTATTTCAAAAAAATCTAAAGATTTCTTGAACGAATTTTCCCCTTCTTTATAAATCCATCTTGATGATGCATTTTAAGAAGTGCTTCAATTTGAGCCATTGTATCTGTCGCAACGCCAACCATGATAATCAACGAAGTTCCACCCATCAAATGTGTAATTTCTGGAGGAAATTTGAAGAGAATCTGAATTACTGTAGGAATTACAGCAATTGCAGCAAGGAACAATGAACCTGGAAGTACCAGTCTGTTCAATATTTTTTGCAGAGTTGCTTCTGTTTTGTCTGCACTTACACCAGGAATTGAACCACCGTTTTCCCTGATTTGCTTTGCGATTTCTGTAGGGTTCAGTGTTACCTGAGTGTAGAAGTATGCAAAGAACACGATAAGCACAACCAACAAAATGTTATACCAAATTCCACTTGGATTTAAAAAACTTGACAATTTTGCAAGAGTTCCACCTTCACCACGACCAGCAAAAGAGTTAATAACTTGCATAGGCAAAGTTAAAAATGAAGAAGCAAAAATCAAAGGAATAACATTTGAAGGATTAACCTTAAACGGAATATAAGTACTCTGACCACCATACATTTTTCTGCCAACTACGCGTTTTGCATAGTGAACAGGAATTTTTCTCTCGCCACCTTCTTCGAAAGCAACAAGAGCAATAACTGCTACATAAATAATTAAAGCCGCAATAACGAACATTACATTAATCGAGCCGTTTCGAACACCTTCAAAGAGTGTTACGATAGCATTCGGAATACGAGCAACAATTCCGGCAAAAATCAAAATAGAAATACCATTACCGATACCTCGTGCTGTAATCTGATCGCCAAGCCATATTGTAATCATAGAACCAGTAGTTACAGTTAATAATGTCAAAAGTCTAAATGCTGTTGGATTTTCAAGAGAAACAGCACCAGGAATTGTTCCAGCCCAAGCTGTAACTGCGTATGCTTGAATAATACATACAACTATAGTTCCAAGTCTTGTCCACAATGCAAACTTCTGCTGTCCTCCATCTTCTTGAACTGTTCTTTTGATAGAAGGGAAAACAATCATCAAAAGTTGCATAATAATTTGCGTAGAAATGTAAGGCATAACACCTAACATAAATACCGAGAACTGAGAAAAGGCACCACCAACAAAGAAATCCATATAACTGGCAAATGCGTTGTTATTTCCTTCTTTTGCCAAACTGTCGAAGTAACTTACTAATGCTTGAGCGTTAATGCCTGGGATAGTCAAAACACATCCCAAGCGATAAACAGCCAATATAGCAAGAGTAAACAAAAGTCTAGAGCGGAGTTCCTTTACTTTGAACATATTAACTAATGTGTTGCCTGCCATAATTTAACTCCAGTTTAGTCTTTTTTTTCTGCTGTAAGAGTTACAGACCCACCAGCTTTTTCGATTTTATCTTTAGCTGAAGCGGAAATCTTATCAACATTTACTGTAAGTTTCTTTGAAATTTCTCCATCACCAAGAATTTTTATCAAAGAAATATTTCCTTTCAAAAGACCTCTAGCTACAAGAGTTTCTTTATTAACAGTATCACCATCTGAATATTTTGCATTAAGTTCTGAAACATTAATGCAAGCATATTCTTTCTTAAATGGAAAGTTAGAAAAACCTCTCTGAGCAATACGACGGAATAAAGGCATTTGTCCACCTTCAAAACCGATATATACTTTTCCACCAGAGCGAGATTGTTGACCTTTATTACCTCGTCCAGCAGTAGAACCACGTCCTGAAGAAGAACCTCGTCCTACACGTCTGTCCTTTTTGTTTGCACCATAAGGCGCAGTCAAAGTTGGATTGTAATCTGTCATAATTAGATCTCCTCTACCTTAACCATATGTGCTACAGCAGCAACCATACCGCGAATAGCAGGTGTATCTTCCTGTACAACTGAAGAATTAATTTTCTTTAACCCAAGGCTACGAACTGTTGCAACCTTAGATGGTTTTTGACCAATTGTACTTTTTGTAAGTGTAATCTTAAGTTTTGCCATCGATTAACCCCACAACTCATCTAGAGTTTTACCTCTGTTCTTGGCAATAGTGCTAGCATTCATCATATGTTCAATCGCATCGAATGTAGCACGAACAACATTTACAGATGTGCTTGAACCTAAAGATTTAGAAAGTACATCTGTTGCTCCTGCTGCTTCAAGAATTGCACGAACTGCACCACCGGCAATAATACCTGTACCTGAACAAGCAGGTTTTAAAAGAACTGATGAACTCTTGTAATTTCCAATTATATCATGTGGAATTGTTCCATTTTTAATAGGGAATGTAACAAGATTTTTCTTTGCCTTATCAATACTTTTTTTGATTGCTTCAGATACATCATTTGCTTTGCCAAATCCATATCCTACACGACCATTACTATCACCTACAACAGTAAGAGCAGAGAAAGACATACGACGTCCACCTTTTACTGTTTTAGAAGTTCTTTTGAGAGTAACTAGTTTTTCTACGAACTCTTTTTCTCTTGAATCTTTATCAAAATTTTTCTGGTGTTCCATAACGTCTCCTAGAATTGGATTCCCGCATTGCGAGCTCCATCTGCAAGGGCTTTTACAACACCATGATAAAGATAACCATTGCGGTCAAATACAACTGCAGTAATATTTTTATCTTTAAGGCGTGCACCCAGTGCTTCACCAAGTTTTGCAGCTCCTTCAACATTAGGTTTTAATGCTGCAAAGTCTTTTTCCATTGTCGAAATTGAAGCGAGAGTTTTTCTCTCGTCATCATTAATTACCTGAACAAAAAGGTTCTTATTGCTTCGAGTTACTGTCATACGAGGGCGTTCTGCCGTTCCATAAACAGACTTACGAATATGAACTTTTCTGTGAAGGCGTTTTCTGTTTTTGTCATTCAGTTTCTTAAACATATAGCTTCACCTTATTTAACACCAGTCTTACCGACTTTTCGTCTAATAACTTCATTATCATAACGAATACCTTTTCCCTTATAAGGTTCAGGCAAACGCAATGTGCGAAGCTGCGCACTGAATTCACCAACACGCTGCTTGTCAATTCCAGAAATTGTAATCTTTCCGCTTGGATCAGCAGTTACTGTAAGACCTTCAGGGATAATTGCAATAAAATCACTTGAATAACCAAGATTCATTACAAGTTCTTTTCCCTTAACTTCTGCACGATAACCTACACCGTTAATTATCAATGTTTTTGAATAACCAGTTGTTACACCAATTACCATGTTATTGATAAGAACTCGATAAAGTCCATGAGCGGCATTTGCAGCTTTGGAATTATCAACAGGATTTACTACGACTTCTGAACCTTTAACTTCAACAGTTACTTTGTTTCCGACAGTTTGTTTCAATTCACCTTTTGTACCTTTTACAGTTACAAGGCCATTGTCAACAGTTACAGTTACACCTGCTGGAATAGCAATAGGAAGTTTACCAACTTTAGACATATTTTCCTCCTACTACCAGATAGTGCAAACTAATTCACCGCCAACTTGTTTTTCTGCTGCCTTTTTACCAGTTGTAACACCAGACGAAGTTGAAACGATAACTGTACCATAACCGTTATAAACGCGTGGTAAGTCTTTGTAACCAGAGTAAACGCGTCGTCCAGGTTTTGAAATTTTTTCAAGACCATGAATAACAGGAACGTTCTCATCATCATACTTTAAGAAGATACGGATAACCGATTTATTATCTTCTTGCACTTTTTTGAAGTTTTTAATATAACCTTCAGTTTTCAGGATTTTCACGATTTCAAGCTTGAGCTTAGAAACAGGTATATCTACCTTTTCGTGGCGGGCCTGTGCCGCATTACGGATCTTTGTGAGCATGTCTGCTACTGGATCTGATGCACTCATATTTCTTCTCCTACCACTACCAACTAGATTTTGTTACACCTGGTAACAATCCTTCGCTTGCATACTTACGGAAGCAAAGACGACACATCTTGAACTTTCTTAAGTATCCTCTTGGGCGTCCACAAATCTGACAGCGATTATATTGTCTTGTGCTGTACTTAGGTGTGCGGGCAGCCTTAATAATCATAGATTTCTTAGCCATACTTTCTTCTCACCTACTTTCTGAAAGGCATATTAAACTTGGTAAGCAAAGCTTTTGCTTCTGCATCTGTCTTTGCACTAGTTACTACAGTGATATTCATACCAGCAACTTTAGTAATTTTATCAAAGTCGATTTCTGGAAAGATAATCTGTTCAGTAATACCAAAAGAGAAATTACCGTGTCCATCAAAGCCAGTAGCTTTAACTCCACGGAAATCCTTAACGCGTGGTAAAGCAACATTAATCAAACGATCCAAAAATTCATACATAATTGAACCACGCAATGTTACCATAACGCCTACTTCTGCGCCCTCACGAAGTTTGAAGTTAGCAATACTTTTTTTTGCTCTTGTCTTAACCGCTTTCTGACCTGTAATTTGAGTCAAGTCAGTAACTGCAGCATCAAGAAGTTTCTTATTTGTGAGAGCTTCGCCTACACCCATGCTTACTATGATTTTCTTAACAGAAGGAATCTGCATTGGTGTTGTATAATTAAACTCTTTATAGAGTTCTTTAGCGATAGTGTCATTATAGACTTTCTTAAGCCGAGGTATGTAATTTGCCATTACAATTTTTCTCCACATTTGCGGCAGACACGAATTTTCTTGTCTCCGTCAAGCTTATAACCAATTCTTGTAGGACCGCATTTTTTGCATACGATTGCTACATTCGAAATATTAAGCGGAGCTTCAATCTCAGCGATTCCGCCTTGATCTTGCTGACTGCGCTTTTTCATTGCTTTTTTTACAATGTTAATACCAGATACAATTACAGCATTTTTAGCAGGAAGAACGCGAACAACATTTCCTTTTTTGCCTTTGTCTTTTCCCGCAATAACCTGTACTGTATCGTCCTTACGGATTTTGAATTTCTTTTCCATATTCAATTCCTCTTAGAGAACTTCTGGAGCAAGCGAAATGATTTTCATAAAATCTTTATCACGAAGCTCACGAGCTACAGGCCCAAAAATGCGTTTTCCAACTGGATTCTTTGATTCATCAACGATAACACAAGCATTATCATCAAAACGAATATAAGTTCCATCTGGGCGGCGATATTCTTTCGACTGACGAACGATTACTGCCTTTTTTACTGCACCTTTTTTTATAGTAGATGTAGGAATTGCATCTTTAATTGCTACAACTACAATGTCACCGATACCTGCATAACGACGGTGTGAACCGCCAATTACTTTTATACACTGAGCGATTTTAGCACCAGAGTTATCAGCAACTGTCATACATGACTGCATTTGAATCATACTTATAACTCCTTAACTTATTTTGCGCGTTCAATGATTGATTCGAGGCGCCAGCATTTATCTTTACTGAGCGGGCGACTTTCAACAATTTTAACAGTATCTCCGATGTGTGCTTCATTCTTTTCATCATGAGCTTTACACTTCTTTGAACTTGTTACATATTTTTTGTAAAGACGGTCCATCTTCTTTGTAGATACTGTAACTACGATAGTTTTGTCCATCTTATCGCTTGTTACAATTCCTACATAAGAGCGTTTACCAACTTTAGCAGTCTTAATAGCTTTGTCTTCCACGAGTCAACTCCTATTTGTTTAATCCAGCAACTTCTTTCTGCCGAATGAATGTATTCAAACGAGCGATTTCGCGACGAAGAATACGTTTTTCCATTGGGTTATCTACATGGGCGATTACCATTTTGAACCGCAAATCCATATACTTTTGTTTTAGCTCATCACGACGAGCAACAAGTTCAGCATAAGACAGTTCTTTGTCAGATTTTTTATTTGATTTAGCCATCTTATTCCTCCTTAGTCCTTAGTCGGCTTATAAGCTACTTTTGTTACAATTGGAAGTTTACTTGCTGCAAGACGAAGTGCTTCTTCAGCAACTTTAATATCAACTCCACCAATTTCAAACAAAATCATTCCTGGTTTGATATTAGCAGCCCAGAATTCTGGAGCACCTTTTCCTTTACCCATACGAGTTTCGGCAGGTTTCTTAGAAATAGGCTTATCAGGAAACACACGAATCCAAACATGTCCTTTGCGTTCAAGTTTACGGTTGATTGCAACACGGGCAGCTTCAATTACACGTGCGTTTAACCAGACTGGTTCCATTGCAACAAGAGCAATGTCACCAAAATCTACATAATTGTCACGAGTGGCAAAACCATGCTGTCTACCACGCTGCACCTTACGGTGCGCTACTCTTTTAGGTGCGAGAGCCATCGTTTAACTCCTTTCCTTTGCAGAAGAATCAGCTCTTTCTGCTGCCGAACGAGAAGGTCTTTCTCTGCGTGGCTTTTTTACAAGCTGTCCTGCATCTTCATTCTGTTCGTGACCATAGTTCATGCCGTTGTAAACCCAAACTTTGACACCGATTTTTCCGTATGAAGTAAGAGCTTCGTACAAACTATAATCAATATCCGCTCTGAGAGTATGAAGAGGAACGCGTCCTTCTTTGTGTTCTTCAGAACGGCACATTTCAGCTCCACCAAGACGACCCGAAAGTCGAATTTTAATTCCCTGAGCACCACCACGCATTGCACTTGAGCAAGCCTGTTTTAGTGCTTTACGGAATGAAGCACGTCCTTGAAGCTGACGACCAACATTCTGAGCAATCAAAGAAGCATTCACATCAGCACGTTTGATTTCTTTAATCTTAATCTGAATTTTCTTCGTTAGTTGCTTCTGAATGTCTGTGCTAATCTTTTCGATTGTAGCACCTTTAACACCAATAATAACACCCGGGCGTGCTGTATGAATTACGATTGTAACACGCTGTGGATGACGAATGATTTCGATTTCTGCAATGTCTGCGTTTTTACATTCAGGAAGATTAGAAACTAATTTACGAATTTTAAAATCTTCAAGAACGAGGTCTGCATATTCGCGAGGATCTGCATACCAGCGAGACTGCCATGTCTTGTTAATTCCAAGACGCAAACCGATAGGATTAACTTTCTGTCCCACTTTTTATTCCCCCGCCTTTTCATCAACTACGACTGTAATATGACACATACGTTTCAAAAGTTGGTCTGCTCGTCCGCGAGCACGGAACCAAACTCTTTTTAGTCTTGGACCATCGTCAATACGAATTTCCTTAACATACAACATATCTTCGTCTAACTTGTTATTTGCTACAAGAGCATTAGCCATTGCAGATTTTAAAGTTCCGCGAATGAGTTTTGCACCTTTTTGTGGCATATTTTCAAGAATTGCCATCGCTTCTGAACAAGGCTTTTGGTTAATTACATGCGCAACTGGACGAACCTTTGTAGGCGATGCAATCAAAAATTTAGTAGTGGCTACATAACCTTTTTTTGCTGTCATATTTTCCACTCCTATTTACCGGCTTTTTTATCAGTACCGCCATGACCACGGAATGTACGTGTAGGAGCAAACTCGCCAAGTTTATGACCTACGAGTTGTTCAGTTACGTAAACCGGAACCCATGACTTACCATTGTATACTGAAATAGTATTTCCTACCATTTCAGGAATAATTGTAGAACAGCGAGAATATGTTTTTACCATTTTCTTTTCTGCTGCTTCAACTTTATTCATTTCTAATACCTTTTTGTAAAGGCTTTTCTCTACAAAAGGTCCTTTTTTAACAGATCTTGACACAGTTATCTCCTAGACTACTTCTTTCGACGAGAAACAATAAATCGACTTGATGTCTTTCTTTTGTTTCTAGTTTTATAGCCTTTACAAGGCTGTCCCCATGGAGTAACAGGATTGCGTCCTTTACCTGCGCCTTCACCACCACCAAGTGGGTGATCTACTGGGTTCATAGCCATACCTCGAACAGTAGGTCTAACACCCATCCAGCGTCTGTGTCCTGCTTTACCAAGCTGAACATTCATGTGATCTTCATTACCAACAATACCAATTGTTGCATAACATTTTGCATTTACACGACGAAGTTCAGATGATGGAAGACGAATCGTTACATAATCACCTTCTTTTGCAGCTACAAGTGCACTAGCACCTGCAGAACGAGCAAGCTGTCCACCACGACCAATTGTAAGTTCAATATTATGTACAGTAAAACCTACTGGAATAGCTGAAAGTGGAAGTGCATTTCCTACTGTAGGAGTAGCATTTTCACCAGCCATAATTTTCTGTCCAACTGTAAGACCTTTTGGTGCAATAATATATCTTTTGTCACCATCAGCATAATAAATCAAAGCAATATTTGCACTGCGGTTTGGGTCATATTCAATTGACTTTACAGTTCCAGGAATACCATGTTTATTACGCTTAAAATCGATTTCACGATATTTCTGTTTATGACCGCCACCCTGATGACGTACAGAAATACGACCACCAGCACCACGTCCTGCGTGAGATTTTTTTCCTGACACTAAAGTTTTCTCGGGTCTATTAGTTGTCAGTTCATCTCTTACCAGGTCAATACGTGTTCGAGTACCTGCAGTTATTGGCTTAAATATTTTAAGAGCCATCTTTTTCCCCTTAATTCATTAAAGTTAGGCTTATACGCCTTCGAACACTTTAATTGTTTCGCCTTTGGCTAAACGCACAATGGCTTTTTTGTAACTAGATGTATATCCAGGTTTTCCGCGAAGGCGTTTTTCCTTTCCACTTACATTCATAGTTGTACAAGAAACAACTTTTACGTTAAAAAGCTTTCGTACTGCTTCCTTAATCTGAGTTTTTGTTGCATCAGGATGAACAACAAAAACATACTTATCCTGTTCACGAAGGTTTGTTGCTTTTTCTGAACTAACAGGTCTAATAAGAATGTCTTGATACATCATTATTTAGCCTCCTTTTCTTCAGCATAAAAATCAGAAAGATTTTTTGCAGCACCTTCAAGAAGAATAACCTTGCGTCCATAATACAAATCATGAGCACGAAGACGGTTATAAGACAAGAATGACAAATTAGGAATATTTCTTCCTGCTTGCTTGATTTTTGCATCGTTATCTTTAAGAATAATTACCGTGCGTTCACCTTTAGCAAAGTTAGAAAGAATTTTAACCAAATCTTTAGTCTTACCGCTTTCTACAGTAAAATCTTCTACTACAGTGAGTCTGTCACTCTGAGCCTGAAGGCTGAGGATAGATTTCATTGCAAGGCGTTTTGCCTTTTTAGGAATAGCATAGCTAAAATCTCTAGGTTTAGGTCCAAAAATAGTACCGCCGCCAACATTAATAGGTGACTTTTTATCACCACGACGAGCATTACCAGTTCCCTTCTGTTTGTAAGGTTTAGCGTTTGATCCGTGAACTTCTGCACGACCTTTTGTACATGCAGTTCCAACACGCATATTTGCTAATTCATTGTTAATTGCGTAATAAATTACGTCTTCATTAATTGGTAGACCGAATACTTTATCATCAAGTGAAATAGTACGCAGTTCTTTACCATCGGTTGAATATACTTTCTTTTCCATATTCTATCTTCCTCTGATTATTTCTTTACTGCGGACTTCACGATAAGTGTACAGTCTTTATTACCTGGAACAGCACCGCGAACTAAGATAACCTTCAGTTCTGGATCGATTTTTACGATACGAAGGTTCTGTACTGTTACACGATCAAATCCCATACGTCCAGGCATTTTTACGTTTTTAAAACAGTGTCCAGGTGTAGTACAAGATCCAGTACCACCAGCTTCTCTATGGAATTTAGAACCGTGTGTAGCACGACCACCATGGAAGCCCCATCTTTTCATTACACCTTGAAATCCTTTTCCTTTAGATGTTGCAGTAACATCAAGAAAACGAACTTTGTCAAAAAGTTCAAGACCAATTTGATCTCCAACTTTTACTTCGCTTTCAAAGTTACGAAATTCTTTCAATGTTCTTTTAGGTGTAACATTGTCTTTAAACTGACCAGCATACGCTTTACTTACTTTAGATGGTTTCATATCATCCAAACCAAGTACTACAGCATCATAACCGCAGTTTTCTTTTGTTTTTGTAGCAACAACCACATTTGGTTCAACGTGGATCACGGTGACAGGTGTCAAATTACCGCTTTCGTCAAAAACCTGGGTCATTCCCACTTTTTTTGCAATCAGACCTTTCATTCTGATATCTCCTATTTGAAAAGCACTTCTTAACCTTAAGAATACTTTTCTTGTTTGTTTTGGCCGTCATCCCAGATCCAGGGGACCGTACCATTACAGTAATCTAAAAAAACTTACTGTTTAATTTCTACATCTACACCGGCTGGCAACTCAAGCTTCATCAATGAATCCATTACTTCAGATGAAGGTTCAAAAATATCAATAAGGCGTTTATGTGTACGCATTTCAAATTGTTCACGTGATTTTTTGTTTACGTGAGGTGAACGCAATACAGTAAACTTATTGATTCTTGTAGGAAGCGGAATAGGTCCTGAAACCTTTGCTCCAACTTTCTGAACTGTCTGCACGATGGCCTTTGCACTCTGATCGATCAACTCTACATCAAATGCTCTGAGTTTGACGCGAATCTTTCCGTTAGCCATTTATGTACTCCTAATTTTGAAACAGGAAGGAATTTCTTCCAACCTGTTTCAAGAATAATTAACTATTCAATAATTTTTGTTACTTGTCCAGAAGCGATTGTACGACCACCTTCACGGATAGCGAGTTTAAGACCTTCATCCATAGCGATTGGGTGAATAAGTTCACCAATAATTTTTACATTATCGCCTGGTTTTACCATTTCTGTTCCTTCTTCAAGTTTTACAGTACCTGTGATGTCTGTTGTTCTAAAATAGAACTGAGGACGATAACCTGTAAAGAATGGAGAGTGACGTCCACCTTCTTCTTTTGAAAGAACATAAATCTGTGCTTCAAATTTTGTATGTGGCTGAATGCTTCCTGGAGCAGCAAGAACTTGTCCACGAACAACATCTTTCTTTTCAATACCACGAAGAAGAATACCAACATTGTCACCAGCTTGTCCTTGATCGAGAGTTTTCTGGAACATTTCAATACCAGTTACTGTTGTTTTTACAGTAGGACGAATACCTACAATTTCAACTTCTTGTGACATATTAACAACACCACGTTCGATACGACCTGTTACTACAGTTCCACGACCAGAAATTGTAAAGATGTCTTCAATTGGCATCAAGAATGGTTTTGATTCATCACGAATTGGATCATCAAACCAAGTATCCATTGCTGTAAGCAATTCTTCAATACAAGCAGTATTAGCAGGATCAGATGCTTCGTTCAAAGCTTTGAATGCAGAACCTTTAATAATAGGTGTATCTGCAGAGAATCCGTAAGATACAAGTGTATCTTTAACATCTTCTTCACAAAGTTCAAGCATATCAGGATCAGCAATATCAGCTTTGTTCAAGAAAACGATAATTTTTGGTACACCTACCTGACGAGCAAGCAAAAGGTGTTCTTTTGTCTGAGGCATTACACCATCAGTTCCAGCAACTACAAGAATAGCACCATCCATCTGAGCTGCACCAGTAATCATGTTCTTTACATAGTCAGCGTGTCCTGGACAGTCGATATGTGCATAGTGTCTCTTGTCTGACTGATATTCCAAGTGACGAGTGTTAATTGTAATACCACGCTCTTTTTCTTCTGGAGCGTTGTCAATTTCGTCATACTTGAGAACTTTGTCACCATATTTGTTACCACAATATGTTGTGATAGCAGCTGACAAAGTTGTTTTACCATGGTCTACGTGACCGATAGTACCAACGTTCATGTGAGGTTTTGTTCTTACGAACGCTTCCTTAGCCATGTTTTTTCTCCTTACCGGTTCAACCGGCATTCAAAATAATATTTTCTGTGTTGCACTTTAAGCCAGAATAGCGATCTTTAAACTAAAAGAACAACCATTCGCATACACATTAATAACCAGTTATATTTTATTGAAGATAATAGCGGTAATCGGAAAGCGAATTATCAATTTCATTTTAGAAAATATATTTACTTGATAATTCTCACAAAACATTTCATCTATTCGAAATGTTATGGCCGGAACCACCTATCATCATCAAAATCTACTTGATGACTGGTTTGGCATCCTAGAGCCTGGCAGTTACCAACTGCAACAGAAACCCTTGATGCTTTTCAAACATTATTACCATCAACGATAGCAATTATCATTCAAGGGTCGTAAAATCTGAATCCCACCTTACGATAGCAAACTTTACGATTTTACCGGATTAAATCCGCCTGACTCTCAAAGAACCCATGAACCTATCTTTCTTAAAGAGATAGGTTTGTGAATTATGCATTTTTTTTAAATAAGTTTCAATACCTAAAATAAAAAAAGTGAAAAAAATTGATAAAAAAAAGCACCTTTTTAAAGGCGCTTTTTTTAAGGAAATACAACTTCAAAAACAAAAAAGTTTTTGAAGTCTTAATTCTACCAACGGAAATGAGCAAACGCTTTGTTTGCTTCTGCCATTTTGTGAGTATCTTCCTTTTTTTTGAATGCAGTACCAGTGTTATTGAATGCATCTAAAAGTTCAGAAGAAAGTGTATCTGCCATTCCGTGTCCACTTCTCTTACGAGCAGCTTCAATAATCCATCTCATTGCAAGAGCTTCACGACGAGCGTCTCGAATTTCTACTGGAACTTGATATGTAGCACCACCAACACGGCGAGATTTTACTTCTACAACAGGTTTTACATTATCAATAGCTTTTAAGAAAACTTCTAATGGCTCGTTTCCTGTTTTAGCCTTAAGTTTGTCCATTGCTTCATACACAATTCTTGTACAAGTATCTTTTTTTCCATCAAGCATCATACGTGTAACAAATTTTGAAACAACCTGACTATTATATTTTACATCAGGCATAATTGGACGATTTACTGATTTCTTATGTCTTCCCATCTTAATCCTCCTTTAATTATGCCTTTGGTTTTTTAGCGCCGTATTTAGAACGACCACGCTTTCGATCTTCAACACCGAGAGCATCTTTTGCACCACGAATAATGTGATAACGTACACCAGGAAGATCTTTAACACGACCTCCTCGGATTAATACAACAGAGTGTTCCTGCAAGTTATGTCCAATACCTGGAATATAAGCAGTAACTTCAATACCATTTGATAAACGAACACGAGCGACTTTTCGCAACGCTGAGTTTGGTTTCTTTGGAGTAACAGTCATTACACGTGTACAAACACCACGCTTTTGTGGACAAGACTCAAGTGCGGGAGATTTGGTCCTGTTCGCAGCTGACTTGCGTCCCTGACGAATCAATTGATTAATTGTAGGCATCTAAAAATGTCTCCTTTTTATAATACCGGTCAGCACCCCGGAAAAATTACAAAATAAAACCTAAAGATAGGTTTTATAATTCTAGTGAATTTGAAAAATGAATTCAAGAGAATTCATAATAAAATTCACTAGAAAAATTATTACAAAATTTTCTTTTTTTTTTACACAATTTCAAAAAACAGTGTAGAATATGTTAGTTATAAAAGTTAATAATCTTAATTTTTATTGGAGAAACAAATGACTTATTTTGTTAATGCAAATTCAGGAGAGAATGGAAATGGAACAAAAGATGCTCCATTTAATTCAATTCAAGCGGCTGCAGAAATTGCACAACCCGGCGATGAAGTAATTGTTGCACCAGGAATTTATCGTGAATATGTAAATCCTAAACATAGCGGAACAAAAGAAGCACCTATTGTCTATCGCAGTGAAACACCAAAAGCAGCACATATAACTGGTGCAGAATCTGTAAAAAACTGGACACTACTTGAAGGCAATGTTTTTACGACCCGTGTTTCAAACAAAATCTTTGGCAACTATAATCCTTATACAACTTTGATAAGTGGCGACTGGTTCATTGCATATATGATTGCTCATACTGGCGATGTATATTTAAACGGAAAATCAATGTATGAAGTTCAAGAACTTGAAAAAGTAAAAAATCCAGAAATTGCAAAAGCATCTTGGGATCAAGATTTTTCTATTTATACTTGGTACGTTGAACAAGACAAAGAAAAAGACGAAACTGTGTTTTATGCAAATTTTCAAGGCAAAGATCCAAATACTGAGAATGTAGAAATTTCTGTAAGAAAGAATTGTTTTCTACCTTCAGAAATGGGAAAAAATTATATTACACTTGACGGATTTACAGTTTCAAAAGCTGCAACTCAATGGGCACCACCAACTGCTTATCAAGATGGAATGATTGGGCCACATTGGTCAAAAGGTTGGATAATAGAAAATTGTGAAATTTTTGAATCTAAATGTTCAGGAATTTCACTTGGCAAGTATTATCAAAAAGACAATGACAATAAATGGCTTTTGACAAAATACAAAGATGGAACTCAAACTCAACGCGATTGTGTTTGTATTGCACAAATTGACGGTTGGTCCAAAGAAACAATTGGTTCACATATAGTGCGTAATTGCGAAATTTATAATTGCGGGCAAACTGGAATTGTTGGACATTTAGGCGGAGTATTCTCGCTAATCGAAAACAATCACATTCATCACATCAACAATAAACAAAATCTCGCTGGTGCCGAAATTGGCGGAATAAAAATGCATGCCGCAATCGATGTTGTTTTTAGACGTAATCACATTCACGATTGTACTCGTGGAATCTGGCTTGACTGGCAGGCACAAGGAACTCGCGTTACACAAAATCTTTTTTACAACAATTGTCTTCCGCATAGTTTCAATATGAATAAAGAAAGTGTTGGAGGAGCAGCAGAAGATTTATTTATCGAAGTTTCTCATGGACCAACTCTTGTTGACAACAATATCTTCCTTTCTGATAGAGCAGCAAAACTTGCAACTCAAGGAGTCGCATTTGTAAACAATATAATTGCAGGCGGATTTAGTGCCGTAACACTTGGTGTAAATAACGGTGCACCTACAATTCCTTCACCTCGTTATACGCCGATTCATGTTCCACATGGAACCAATGTTATAGGTTTTATGACAATTCTTCATGGCGACTGTTCATTTTTCAACAATATCTTTATTCAACAACCAATGCGTCCATTTATGAAAAAAGTAATGAATGCAATGAAAAGAACTGTTAAACAAAAGAAACAAGATTGGGACGACGGAAATATTATTGCAGGAACAATTCCTTACGACAATTATCCAACATTTGAAGAATGGGACAAACAATTCGAAGGCTATTGCGGAATGGGCTCTGTTACAACTGACCGTTATTACTCAAAACTTCCAGTTTGGGCAAAAGGTAATTATTATTTTAATAATGCAAAGCCGATGAAAAAAGAAATTGACGCAACTGTTGATACAAAATCAAAAGTCGATATAAAACTAATTCACGAAAATGGAAAAGTTAGACTTGAAACAAATGTTTATGACTTTATAAATTCTGCAACTTGCAAAATAATTAAAACTGATGACATTCATCCTGCGTTTGAACCAGAAGAAAAATTTGAAAACCCTGATGGAACTCCAATCACTTTTGATACAGACATTCTCGGAAACAAGAGAAATGAAAATTCTCTTCCAGGCCCATTTGCTTCAAAAGATGAAATTAGTTCTTACATTTTCTAAATCTTCTAATTTTAATGGGCTGTCTAGTAAAGAAAATACAATAGACGACCCATTAAAATTCTTTCTTAAAAAAACTAGCACAAGCAAATTGGACTAGAAGCGTCGCACCGCTAGAAACTTCGTGCGCCTATAGTGCATTCGTTACGAATACGTGCTCGCTGTCAGTTCCAAATTTGTGCAGTGCTGGTTTCGTGCGCGAAAATGCACAGTTGATAAGCAAGTTCGTACAACGAACTTAAATGTAAAAGCGGTTGCGCCACTAAAGTTGCGGGGTCACTTTAGTGACTTCGCTATTTTAGCGGGCGCTTTTAAATGTTGCAATTATTTTGCCACATTATTTAATGCTTGTCTTATTCCAATACAAAGTTGGTCGGCACAAGAAGTTGAACGACTCCCACAAGTATTTCCTTTTAGTTTATCTTCAATTTGTTCTACAGTCATTCCATCAACAAGTTTTGAAATTGCTTTAAGATTTCCATTGCAACCACCAGTGAATTTTACATTTGTAATTACATTTCCATTAAGTTCAAATTCAATTTTTTTTGCACAAATGTTTTCTGTATCATATTCACAATGCATACAATTTTATCTCCTAATTATTCTTTGATTTAATTTTGAATTTCCATTAAACAAAACGAAAATTCAAAAATAAAAGCCACCTACAGAAACTGCAAATGGCTTTTATTGAATTACTTTAATAATTCAAGATTAATCTGCTTCTTCTGAATCAAAAGTTGTTTCTTCAACATGTGCAATTTGAGTTTCACGTTCTTTTTCCAAACGGCGCTGTTCAAGAACTTCGTTCATTTTGATGTCTAAGTCTATATCACTTGAGTCAAAGACTTTTACATTTTTGTAGTTCCTAATACCAGTTCCCGCTGGAATCATGTGCCCGATTGCAACATTTTCCTTAATTCCATGTAATCCGTCTGTTGCTCCAGAAATTGCCGCATTTGTAAGAACACGAACTGTTTCTTGGAATGATGCCGCAGAAATAAATGAATCACCATTCAATGCTGCCTTTGTAATAGCTTGGAACATTGGGCGACCAACTGCAGGCTTTCCTCCAGCACCTATAATACGAGCATTTTCTTCATGGAATTTATATTTATCGACATGCTGTCCAAAGATGAAATTTGTATCACCTACAGAAACAATTTCAACTTTACGCAACATCTGGCGCACAATAATACCAATATGCTTGTCATTAATAGATACACCTTGAGCACGATATACTGCTTGAATTTCGTCCAAAATATAATTCTGTAGAGCATTTTCTCCAAGGATTGCAAGAATATCTTGTGGGCTTGGATCTCCATCACAAAGTCGCTCACCCGCTTCAACTGCATCTCCATCACGAACAAGCATTCGTTTTGTCATAGGAATAAGATGTTCAAATATACGACCATATTTATCTTCTACAACAATTTTTCTCTTACCTTTTGTAACTTCCTTAAACTTAACTGTTCCAGAAATTTGAGCAAGTACAGTTGGATCTTTTGGTTTTCGAGCCTCAACGAGATCAGATACACGAGGAAGTCCTCCTGTAATATCATTTGTCTTTGCAGCCTCTTTTGGCATTTTAGCAATTGTTTCACCAGCAGAAATTTTCTTTTTGTCATCAACAAGAAGAAGTGCTCCAGGTGGCAAGAAGTAACTTCCTTTTTCGTTACCATCATTATCAGTAATCAAAATGCGAGGTTGCATTCCTTCAGAATGAAGGTCAGTAATAAAGCGTTCTGCTTTTTCAGAAACTTTATCAATTTTAACTTCAAGAGTTGAACCTTCTATTATATCTTCATAATGAACATAACCATCATATTCTGCAATAATAGGATCGCTTGTCGTATCAAATTCACCAAGAGTTTGATTTGCTTCTACAAAATCTCCTGCTTTGCAGAAAACCGTAGAACCATTGATAATTTGAATTTTCTGAATATTGCTTGCAAGATAAACATTCGTCTTTGTAACAATTACGCGTGCTTTATCTGCTGCAAGAACATCGCCATCTTTTCGATTGATAAGTACTGTATCTTTTTTAACTCTATCGCCATCTGCTACTAAAACTTTGTCACCTTTTTGAATTTCGTAAGTGTTAAAAATGCGAGATACATTCATATAACCTTTACGAGTAAAGAGCCAGTTTTTATCTTTTGTTACAACATGAGTACCAACAATTTCTTCAATAAATGCAGGATATTTTAATACGATGCGATTATCTTCTGTTACCTTAGATGCCGTACCGCCGACATGGAATGTACGCATTGTAAGTTGAGTACCAGGTTGTCCGATAGATTGTGCTGCAATAATTCCGACAGCTTCTCCAATTTCGACAATCTTATTGCGTGCGAGATTTTTGCCATAGCATTTAACACAAATGCCATGCTTTGCTTCGCAAGTAAGTACTGTGCGCAATTTAACTTTTTCTACACCAGCTTCTTCAATTTGTTGAGCAAGTTCTTCTGTAATATAAGAATTTACATCACAAATTAATTCACCAGTCATTGGATCAACTACACGTTCAATCGTAAAATGTCCTGCAATTCGATTTGCAAGATGTTCAATTATTTCATCACCATCTTTAATTGCAGAATAATCGATACCATTAATTGTTCCACAATCGTCTTCATTTACTACAACATCTTGAGCAACATCAACAAGACGGCGAGTCATATAACCTGCATCGGCAGTTTTAAGTGCTGTATCTGAGAGACCTTTACGTGCACCAGATGTAGAAATAAAGTATTCAATAACCGACAATCCTTCATAGAAATTTGAACGAATTGGAAGTTCAATAATATCTCCACTTGGTTTAGCCATCAATCCACGCATTGCTGCAAGTTGCGAAATTTGCTTTGAAGAACCACGTGCTCCAGATTCAGCCATCATAAAGATTGTGTTAAATCCGTCTTTGTCTTTTTTAAGAGTATCCATCATCTTCTTAGTAAGTTCATCATTTGTTCTTGCCCAAAGGTCAGTAACTTTATTATATCGCTCTTCAGAAGTGATTGTTCCTTTTTTAGCATCATTAACAATTTTTTCGTTTTCTTTATTTGCTTTTTCCATCATTGCTTTCTTTTCTTGAGGAATAATGATGTCTTCCATAGAGAGAGTTGCTCCATAGAATGTAGCGTTTTTATATCCAACTTCTTTTATTGCATCAAGCATTTTGATTGTTAACCAAGGACCACCTTTGCTAGGGTCTTTGGAATTGTAAACACTTTCAATCATTTTCTTGAGTTGCTTTTCGCCAAGTTGCTCATTCTGATAATTAACTTCGTCTGGCATTGCTTCGTTGAATGCAAGTGTTCCGGCAGTTGTTTCTATAATATCACCTTTTTTGAAAGCACCCTCATTAAAAGAATCTTTCGGAGCAGGAACTTTGATTTTTGCTTGCCATTCGATGTTTCCACATTCAGCTGCCATACGAACTTCATCAGAATCAGAAAATCTCTTGCCTGTTCCTTTTGCGTTTGGTTTTACCGCAGTCATATAGTAAATTCCCAAAACCATATCTTGAGAAGGACCAACAATTGCGTTTCCATTAGCGGGATCAAGAAGGTTTCTTGCAGAAAGCATTAATGTCCAACATTCCATTTGTGCCGCTTGTGTAAGAGGAACATGGATAGCCATCTGGTCTCCGTCAAAGTCAGCATTAAATGCTTTACAAGCAAGAGGATGAAGTTTTAATGCCTTGCCTTCTACGAGAACAGGTTCAAATGCCTGAATACCAAGACGGTGCAATGTCGGAGCACGATTTAACATAACTGGATGTTCTCGAACTACTTCGTCAAGAATTGCAAAAACTTCTGGTGCTTCAGATTCTACAACTTGTTTAGCTTTTTTTATATTGAATGCAACTTGTTTATCAACAAGTTTTTTCATAATAAAAGGCTTAAACAATTCAAGTGCCATTTTTGTTGGAACACCACATTGCCAAAGTTTTAGTTCAGGACCAACAACAATTACAGAACGACCAGAATAATCTACGCGTTTACCAAGAAGATTCTGTCGGAAACGACCTTGTTTTCCTTTTATCATATCAGAAATAGATTTAAGCGGTCTGTTAGAAGCGCCTTTTACAACTCGTTTTCTTTTTGAGTTATCAAATAAACTGTCAACTGCTTCTTGAAGAAGTCGCTTTTCGTTTCTGACAATAATATCAGGTGCATTCATTGCTTTCATTTTATTCAAACGATTGTTTCGATTAATTAAACGGCGATACAAATCATTTAAATCAGAAGTTGCAAATCGTCCTCCATCAAGTTGAACCATTGGGCGCAAATCAGGTGGCATAACTGGAATTACATCGAGAATCATCCAAGAAGGTTTATTTCCAGATGAACGGAAATTTTCTACAATTTCAATTCTTTTTAAAAGACGAGCGTCAGTTTTTGCTCCTTTTTCGACCATCTTTTCTCGTAATTGTTTTGCAAGTTCATCAAGGTCAAGATTTTCAAGTAAAGTCTTGATTGCTTCCGCACCCATTCCAGCCGTAAATGAACCGCCATAACGTTCTTCTGCTTCTAAATATTCATCTTCTGTTAAAAGTTGATTTTGCTTAAGGTCAGTATCTCCTGGATCGATTACGATATATTTTTCGTAATACAATACAGAACGAAGACCTGCCCCTTGCAAATCAAGCAAAAGTCCTATTCTACTTGAACTAGCACCATAATACCAAATATGACTTACTGGAGTAGCAAGTTCAATATGACCTATGCGTTCACGACGAACTTTAAAGTGCGTAACTTCAACTCCGCAACGGTCACATATTACTCCTTTATAGCGAATGCTTTTGAATTTTCCACAATAACATTCCCATTCTTTTGTTGTACCGAAAATTCGTTCACAGAAAAGACCATCTTTCTCTGGTCTAAGTGTTCGATAGTTAATTGTTTCCGGTTTTTTTACTTCTCCATACGACCAACTACGGATTACTTCTGGTGAAGCAAGTTTTAATTTTATTGAATCAAAATCCTGAATATCACGCATTTGTATTCTCCTTATCGAAGCTAGAAGCATTCTTGTCTATCAATTCTTGATCACGTTCTGTAAGAGCAATTTGTCTACCTTTTTCATCATAAATTGTAAAGTCAAGAGCCAAACCACGAAGTTCCTGAACCATTACGTTAAATGCTTCTGGAACACCAGCAGAAGTTGCAGGATCGCCTTTAACAATTGCTTCGTATGCTTTAGAACGACCTGTCATGTCATCAGATTTAATTGTCATCATTTCTTGTAAAGTGTTTGCAGCACCATAGGCTTCGAGTGCCCAAACTTCCATTTCTCCAAGACGCTGACCACCAAACTGTGCTTTACCACCAAGTGGTTGTTGAGTAACAAGGGAATAAGGACCTGTAGAACGAGCATGCATTTTGTCATCAACAAGGTGAGCAAGTTTTAGATAATAAATTACGCCAACAAAAATTGGATTAACAAATGGTTCTCCTGTACGTCCATCTCGAACTATCTGCTTACAGTTTTTATTCAAACCAGCTTCCTCAAGTTTTTTACCAATCATTTCTTGACTAGGCGACTGGAATACTGGGAGTTCAAAGAACTTATTAAGATATTTACCTGCAATACCAAGTTCAGATTCCATAATCTGCCCAATATTCATACGAGAAGGTACACCAAGAGGATTTAAGCAAACATCAAGCGGAGTTCCATCTTCAAGATAAGGCATATCTTCTTCTGGAAGAATTCTAGATACAACACCTTTATTTCCGTGTCGTCCAGCCATTTTATCCCCTTCTCGAAGTTTTCTCTTATTAGCAATAAGAACTTTTACGACTTCATCAACTCCAGGATTTAAATCGTCGCCTTCATTTCTGCGCATTCGCTGAACATCGATTACAACGCCTTCAATTCCATGAGGAACTTTAAGGGAACTATCACGAACTTCTTTTGCTTTTTCACCAAAGATTGAGTTTAACAACTTAAACTCTGGAGTTGTTTCTGCTTCACTTTTTGGTGTTACTTTTCCTACAAGAATATCACCCGAACGAACTTTTGCGCCAATACGAATAATTCCTTCTTTATCCAAATTGTTAAGATTTTTTTCTGCTGTATTTGGAACATCACGTGTAATTCGTTCAGCACCAAGTTTTGTTTCGCGGATTTCTGTCTGGAATTCTTTAATATGAATAGAAGTATACATATCTTCTTTTACAACGCGTTTGCTAATAAGAACGGCGTCTTCGTAATTATATCCATTCCAAGGAACAAATCCTACAAGCAAGTTTCGTCCAAGTGCAAGTTCACCGTTGAATGTTGCAGGTCCATCAGCAAGAATGCCGTCTTTTTCAACTTTTTCTCCAACACTAACTGTCGGTCGCTGATGATAACAAGTATCTTGGTTTGTGCGCTGATATTTGAGTAATACATATTCATCAAGTTCACCGCGCTTTGCACCTTCTGGTTTAACTTTTACACATTCACTTGAAACATAAACTACTTCACCGGCTCGCTTTGCCTTTACAAGTACGCCAGAATCATAAGCACATTTTTTTTCCATACCAGTTCCAACATAAGGTGGCTCTGGGAACAACAATGGAACGGCCTGTCGCTGCATGTTACAACCCATAAGTGCACGGTTAGCATCATCGTGTTCAAGGAATGGAATAAGTGCTGCCGAAACAGAAATTACTTGACGAGGAGAAACGTCCATATATTGAATATCTTCTGGACTACGGAATGAATAATCACCACGATGACGAACTGAAATCATATCTGATGCAAATGAACCGTCGGCTTTCATACCTTCGGTAATTTGACCAATTGTGTATTTATCTTCGTCCATTGCCGATAGATACTCAACTTCTTTAGTTGCTTTTCCGTTTTTAACTTTGCGGAAAGGTGCTTCCAAAAATCCATAATCATTTACGCGAGTATAAATTGCAAGAGAAACAATCAAACCAATATTTGGACCTTCAGGAGTTTCAATCGGACACATTCTTCCGTAATGAGTGTAATGAATATCACGAACTTCAAATCCAGCACGATCACGACTTAAACCTCCAGGTCCAAGTGCATTAAGTCGTCGTTTGTGGGTAAGTTCAGCAAGTGGGTTAACTTGATCCATAAATTGAGACAATTGAGAAGAACCGAAAAATTCTTTAATTGAAGCAACAATTGGTTTAATCGAAATTAAATCTTGTGGCTTCATTGTTTCAGTTTCTTTAAGGCTCATTCTTTCTTTTGCAATGCGTTCCATTCGGGCAAAAGCAGTTTTAAGTTGGTTTGTCATAAGTTCACCAACTGAACGAATACGACGATTTCCGAGATGGTCAATATCATCTGTTTGTTCTTCACCAATGTAAACTTTGATGAGGAATTTCATTGTTTGAATAATATCATCTTTTACGAGCGTATGTTCTTCTACTGGTTCCTTGTAATCAAACTTTTTGTTAAGTTTATATCGACCAACGCGACCAAGGTCATATCGCCTTGAAGAAAAGAATGTCGAATTAAGATCTTTTTCTGCAGCTTCAACTGTCATAGGCTCACCTGGCATTAAAACAGAATAAACTGCAGACAATGCATCTTCTTTTGTAGGTTCATCATTTTCTGTTCCCTCTTTGGCGAATTTCATTTCTTCGCTCTCAAAACAATTGATGATTACATCAGAATCAAGCGATGCATTTTTGTCATCATTCTTTCCAGAATTAAATTTAATTACTTCAATGCTTTTTATTCCATTAGCAATAAGTTCGTCAATTTCATGCGGATGTAAACGCTGACCAGCAGGATAAAGTTTCTTTTCTTCTCCACTTTCAGCATCTTGAATCATTATCGCTTTAGCAAGAACTTTATTTACAAGTCCATCGCGAACTTCGCGCGAATCCGAAATTTTTACAGATTCGATAAGATAGAACTGTTTAATAATTTCTTCGCGAGTTTCAAAACCTAAAGCACGAAGGAAAATTGTTCCAAGTATTTTCTTTTTGCGATCAATTTTTGCGTAAATTAAATCTTTTTTTTGGTCAATTTCAAATTCAAGCCAAGAACCTCGGTAAGGAATAATACGACTTCCGAAAACATTCTTTTCATGATTAAAAATTACACCAGGAGAACGATGAATCTGTGATACAACAACGCGTTCAGCACCATTAATTATAAATGTACCACGATCTGTCATGAGCGGAATATCGCCCATATATATATCTTTCTGAAGAATTGCACCAGTCTGCAGAAAATTCAAATTGATACGCGCTTTCAAAGGAACAGCGTATGTCAATCCTTTTTGTTTGCATTCAAATTCAGAAAACTTGATATTTGTTGTATCAAGTTCATAAAATTCGTACTCTAACGACATATCGCCATTAGGACTTTCAATTGGGAATGTAGAAGTAAAAACTTCTTGGAGTCCTTGATTTGCCAAAGGCTCCCCATTTTCTAATTTTTCTTTTTGAAGAAAATATTCATAAGAAGAAGTTTGAATATCGATAAGATTAGGAACTTCCATAAAGTTTTGAATATCTTTACCGATATATTGACGGTTGATAGTCCGGCTTTTTGCGAACATCATGCCCCCTGTAAATATAAAAAGGAAACATCTTCCGGTCCAAGAAATTTGCTACATGTGGAAACTCCAACACAGCACAAAAATCCGGCCTTATTCAATGTTTATGACATAAAACTTTTTTAATAAAAACAACTAAAGCAGACATCGGAAAATTCCGAGTCTGCCTTAGAAAATGAACGAACCTCGACGCAAGCGTTCGAGGTATCGTTCTTTCTCATAAGGTATCGCAGTCGGATTTCACAGCCTTTTTACAACGCAAGCGTCGGGGTATGAAACCCTCCGCACGAATCAAGAAACAAGATTCATCTTATTTCTTTGAACATTTACCACCAGCGGCTTCGATTTCTGCAATCCATTTGTCTGCATCAGCTTTAGAAAGTCCTTCTTTAATTGTTGCAGGAGCACCTTCAACAAGTGCTTTTGCTTCACCAAGACCGAGATTTGTAAGAGCTTTAACAGCCTTAATAACACCAATCTTTTTAGCAGCGTCAAAACTGTCAAGAGTTACTGTGAAGTCTGACTGTTCTTCTTCTGCTGGAGCTGCACTTGCTGCAGGACCAGGTGCTACAGCTACTGCTGCTGTAACGCCGAATTTTTCTTCCATTGCTTTTACGAGTTCTGAAGCCTCGAGCACTGACATTGATGCAATTGCATCAAGAATTTGATCATTTGTGAGAGCTGCCATATTGTCTTCTCCATAAATAATAATATGTTTTTTTTCGTTAACAGTTTTACCTGTAAACGCCACAGTAAGAAATCTCAAGATTCCTTCTGTTATTTGTAACACGGACAGTCGACAGCTATGAAGCCTGACCGTGCTTAAATAAAGTTTTATAGCAGAACTTATTCTGCTTTTGGAGCTTCTTCAGTTGTTGGAGCAACTTCAGCAGCAGCAGTTTCTGCTTCTGGTTTTGAATCTGCCTTTGGTGCAACTGTAGAAGGCCCTTCTTTTTCGAGTTTTTCGACATAAGCCTGCAATGTTGCAGCAAGTTTTTGAGCTGGACCATTGATAGCAGACATAAGCATTGCAATAAGTTGCTTTTTGCCTGGAACTTTGGAATATGCTTCAATTTTTGCTGAATCGTAAACTTCTTTATTGATGTAAGCACCTTTAATCTGAAGTGCTGGAACATCTTTTGCAAAATCAAAAAGAACTTTTGCTATTTCGTTTGAATCTTCTTTTACCATTGCAATAGCAGTTGGTCCAGAAAGATATTCTTCAACATTTTCTACGCTCAAATCTTTGAAAGCAATTTTGGCAAAGTTATTTTTGATAACTTTAATTGCAGAATTGTTTTCGCGGAGTTTATTGCGAAGTGTAGTAATCTGTCCTACTGTAAGACCACGATAATCAGCAAAGATAAAATCATTGTATTCGCTGAGAGTCTGTTTTGCAGCTTCAATTGCTGCTGTCTTAGCAGGCTGAATTTTATTAATTTTAACTGCCATTTATTACTCTCCTTCCCTAACATCAACCCAAACTCCAGGGCCCATAGACGAACTTATTGAAATTGTCTGAACATAATCAGCTTTTGCGTCAGATGGTTTCTTTCTGTTAATTTCAGAAATAAGTGTAGAAATATTTTCTGCAACCTTTGCAGCGTCCATCGAACACTTTCCAACAGCAATATGCACAACTCCACCTTTATCGGCGCGATATTCTGTGCGACCCTTTTTTAATTCAGCTATTGCTTTTGCAATATCAACTGTAACTGTGCCAGTTTTTGGATTAGGCATAAGACCTTTACGACCTAATACCATACCAAGACGACCTACATCTTTCATCATATCAGGAGTTGCAACTGCAATATCAAAATCGAGCCAACCACCTTTAACTTTTTCGATATATTCATCAGCACCAGCAAATGCAGCACCTGCATCAAGAGCTTCTTTAATGCGATCTTCTTTACAGAATACTAACACTTTCTTTTCAGCTTTAAACTGATTAGGGAATACTAAAGTATCACGAACTGTATCGCTCTTTCCAAGACGAAGAGAAACATGAGCTTCTACAGTTTCATCGAACTTTGCAAACTTCATATCCTGAACCATTTTACAAGCAGTTGTAATATCATATTTTTTTGCTAAATCATATTTGGCCAGTGATGCGCGATATTTTTTTCCGTGTTTCATTTAGGCCTCCACTTCTACGCCCATACTTCGTGCAGTACCTGCGATGATTTTCTTAGCTGCTTCGATATCATTTGCACTGATATCAGGCATCTTTGTTTTTGCGATTTCTTCAAGATCCTTTTGTGACAACTTTGCAACCTTATCGCGAAGTGGATTTCCAGAACCCTTATCGAGTTTGCAAGCCTTTTTGATAAGAACTGCTGCTGGTGGAGTCTTGAGAATAAATGTGAATGATTTGTCAGAATAAACCGAGATAACAACAGGAATAATAAGTCCTTTTTCCATAGACTTAGTTCTGTCGTTAAATTCCTGAACAAATTTTGGAGCTGGAACACCGTGCGGTCCTAATGCAGGGCCAACTGGTGGAGCAGGTGTTGCCGATCCTGCAGGACACTGCAGTTTAATCTGAGCTGTTACTTGCTTCTTTGCCATTTTTTATTTCTCCTTAAAATTGGTGTGAAATTGGAATTTAAATTCTAATTTCTAGCGAAGTGTTCAACATCCAACGGAGCAACACTTCTCCCAAAATCAGGTATATAATCTCGACCAAATGTCGAGCCTGAATTGCAAATTAAACTAATTTTTCAACTTGCAAAAGATCAACTTCAACTGGTGTAGCACGACCAAAAATATGAACCATAACACGAAGTTTTTCTTTTTCCATATTAACTTCCTCAACTGTACCACTAAAGGTTGCAAATGGACCATCATTTATCTTAACTTGGTCACCAATTGAAAAAGTCTGTTTAATATGAACTGATTTTTCGCCTTTTATTTCTCCTGCTTTCTGAAGAAGATTTTTTGCTTCATCGGCAGAAATTGGACGAGGTCTTTCGCTTGGATTTGTTCCAACAAACCCAGTAACGCCTTGAATACGACGAATTCCATTACAAGTAGCTTTCCAACCCAAATCAGGTAAATCAAGTTCAAGCATAATATAGCCAGGAAGAAATTTGCTTTTTCGGGAACGCTTTTTTCCATCTTTAATTTCCACAATTTCTTCAACAGGAACTTTTACATCACAAACAATTGCAGAATCCAAATCACCAGAATCAAGCATAGTACGAATTGTTTTTTCGATTTTGTTTTCATATCCTGTGTATGTATGAAGAATGTACCAGTTTTTTGACATAAAATTAACTCCCATAAAAAGTCATTTCAAATTAAATTTCTCAAACCCGACTTTTTAAGTGCTTTTTTTACAAATTCAGCAAACGCAGTTATACAAGTTTCCAACGAAAACTTAACAAGTTAATATTTTTTTTCTTTCCAAACAAACTTTATCTTACTTTTTATCTATTTAAAAGGAATCTGAATAAACTAGAAAAACCTAAATCCAAAGCCCCAAGTATAACTGCCATGATAATAGTCAAAGCAATGACAACTTTTACAGAAACCCAAACATCTTCTTTTGTTGGCCAGGTAACTTTCTTTAATTCACCAATACATTCTCTAAAAAAACTTGTTTTCTTAGCCATAATATCCTCAACTATTTTACGATAAATACTAACTAACAGGCCAGGCAGGACTCGAACCCGCGACACTCGGTTTTGGAGACCGATGCTCTACCAACTGAACTACTGACCTAAATATTATCAACTGTATAAACAGTTTTAATAAACATTTTTATAAAAATTATTTAATTTTTGTTTCTTTGTGCAATGTATGCTTTTTATCCCATGGACAATATTTATTTAATTCAAGTTTTCCTTGAATATTTTTACGATTTTTAGATGTAGTATAATTTTTTCGTTTGCATTCTGAACACTGTAAAGCAATAAGTTCAACTGCACCTTTTTTCTTGTTTGCCATTTTATATACTCCCATAAAAAGCCAAAAAGAGAATGTAATTTTTCATCTTGGCTTTTTAGTGCGATTTTCACTCAAAAATGAAGAATCGCAAGTTAAATATGAAGTTTGCGACGCAAACTTTAGATAAAAACTTAATTTCTATTTTTAGACATTTTTATCTTAACTTCTAATAAACATTTTTCTTTTGAGCCTTTGTCTGTAAAGCCCCCGTGCGGAATCGGACCGCAGACCTCAACCTTACCATGGTTGCGCTCTACCGACTGAGCTACAAGGGCAATAAAACCCATTGAAATCGATGTGTTTTATTACTATATACAAGAGAAATATTTGTGTCAAGAAGCAAATTGTTTTTTTTAATAAAATATAATTGCAAAATCTATGACATTTTGCACTCTATCACCCACCC
>CAZOTD010000003.1:0-30021 GCA_964582685.1 uncultured Treponema sp.
ATTAATATCTTATGAATACATTGAAAAACAAATTTTCTAACTATTGTTTTTTTCAAAACAACAAAAAATCATTATCGTTTTATAAACCTTGTTTTAGATTTATAGTTACATCGTTTTTGTTCTTTATGTGTTTTACATTTTTTGGATGTAATAATTTTCTTCCACTACCAGATATTACATCATCAGTTGACACGAATTATTCTTCCGAAAAGAAAATTGCTGCTCCATTAAATGTAACTGCATCTCATGGTCAAAAACAACAAATTACAATTTCTTGGACTCCCGTTTCTAATGCCAACCTTTATTTTATTTATAGAGCAGACACGCCTTATTCAGAATTTGTCCAAATTGATGAAGCAACAAGAGATGAATCAAGCAAAGTTATCTCTGTACCAGCAGGATATAGCGGATATTTTAAAGTTGCAGCAATTACAGGATTAGGGGAAATTTCTGATTTTAGTTTATACTCTTACGGAACTTCGCTTGCAACGCCAATTATCACAGATATTCAGCAAGATGAAAAAGATTCTTCTGCAACAGTTTATTGGTATATGGAAAATTTGAGCGAAAAATCTTATATAAATTCAATTCGCTTTCTTGTTACTTGCTACAATCAAGATGGTTCAATAAAGGAACAAAAAAACATCGCTTCTACAGATGAAACTTTTTATACTTTTAATCAACTTGATTCATCTACACTTTATCGATACGATGTTGAAGCATATCTTATAACAGCTCAAAATTCGTCAGAAAAAAGTCCAAAAGTTGACAAATTCACAGCAGTTTCGCTTGTTCCACAAGTTGCAGAATTTACAGCATCTTGTGGTTCAGAAAAAGATGAAAAAATCACTCTTAAAATAAAACTTCCAAAAATGGCAAAAACAATTTCTTCTGACGCAAAAGATGCAACTGGAGATTCCGAATATGAAGATAAGCCGATTTATTTTAAAATTCAACGTTTCAACGACAGCGAAGACAAATTTGAAGACATTTGTCCTTACCTTAGTTTTCAAGGTTCAACAAATCCACTTACAAAAGATGCAGCAGATTTTTCTTTTTATCAAGAAAATAACGAGATTTCTTGGAGTGACACAAACGTAAAACGCGGAATTAAATACAAATACAGAGTTCTTTCTTACATCGACAATTATTTTGAAAAAGATGGAACAACTCGAAAAAACATTACCCACAATGTAGCAAAAGCCAATGAAGTTATAGGCTGGGTTGCAAATATTCCTTCGATAAGTTCTAGACAAATTGCATATACAGAATCTCCAATAAATCAAGAAGAGCCCGACAATGAAAAATACATTTCTTCTGCATCAACAAAAATTACGGCAACTTGGAATGCATTAGGAAAAGAAAAAGATTATGCATTCTTGCTTGTGCAAAAGCATTTTAAACTTAAAAAAGATAACGGAGATATTGAAGACACAGAAGGTTCTTTAGAAATTATAAAACCATCAAGCGACAGATATTGTTTTACAGATATTTCGCAATTAAATGATTTCCAAATTACATATAATTTTGAACCGCCCATCATAAATGATGACAACTCCAAAACAGATTCTCCTACAAATGCACAAATTCGTGGATATTACAAATATTCTGTTTATGTTGTTCCTATTTCTCTTTCAAATTCGAGCGATGAAAATGAAATTAGAGAAAATGCGATTGTCTTTGCAGAAGATTCAAGTCGACGCCTTATCATAAATGAAAGAATTGCAAATCCGGAAATTCAAATTGAATACGGATACAAAAACAAGGCAATCATTTCTTTTAAAAAAGAGGAAAATTCAACATACAAACTTTTGCGCGAAACACTTGATGAAAAGGCAAATGTAATTTCAACTGAAACAAAAACTATAAATCTTTCTGGAAATTCTCCTTATTCAGACGAAACGCTTGAACCTGGAAAAGCATATCAATACACACTTTATACTTCAACAGAATTTTTAGAAGATATTCCATCAAGCACAGTTCAAGCATTTACATTGGGAAAACCAGAATTAAAATTTGATGAAACAACACTTGATTATTCAACGATTACATTAAGATGGAATTCTGTAATTCATCCTCTTGAAGAAAAAATTATCGAAAATGATTCAAGTAAAGACCAAAATGTAATGTACACAATTACAGTTAATGGAGAAACATATCAATTCAATCAAAATGATTTATCTGCAAAATCGAATGAAGATTCTATTGAAACTGAAAATTATTCACTTAAAGTTATTAACAAAAAAGAATACATTCTTCAAATTAAAAAGAACCTTCCAAATTTTGACTATTCAACTTCTAAACCAAAAATTGCAGCAGAAAATGCAGGTAAAGATTTTGATGTAAAAATTTCTGTAACAAATAAATTTACCAACAGCGAGCCAAACAATCAAAACGATATGACAATTAAAGCGAGAACGCTCGGACCGGCAAATACAAATGTTAGTGCATCTCGTGCAACTGATATTAAAAATATTACAGTTACTTGGAATAAAATTCCTAGTGTAAACTATTATGTTGTAAAAAGAATTTGTCCTCCAACTTCAGAAGGCGAAGAGCCAAAAGAAGATTTAATTTATATTACAAAAGATGGAACTGCAACTCAAAATGGCGAAATAATTACAAAAAATAGAACAGTTGCTGTGTTGTCGTCGGACGCAACTAAATTTATTTTAACAGACCAATATTGCGAAGCTTCTGACAAAACAAACGCATATCAAGTAAATCAATCAAAAATCATTTGGGGACTTGAATATGAATATACAGTTTTTCCAGTTCTTTCAGTAGATGACAATCCTTATGAAGATTTTGATAAAGTGGAATTCACGAACTGTGAAAAACTGGCCAAAAAAGGTTGCACGCCAGGTTATGCTCTTGCAATAAATGCGACAAAAGCCGATTCACCAGATTCCGTAAAAATTACTTGGGAAAAACCAAATACTTTTGAAAGTTCTCAACCGTCTTTGTGGTACAAAAAAGAAGGCTCTCCTAATTCTGATTGGAAAGGTCCTTTTACATACGATAAGAGCACAAAAGAAGCTGAATTAAATCTTGACGATTTACAAGATTTAAACACAGGAAAAACACTACGAGATCAAAAAGTAGAATTTGCAGTTTCATACGAAAATAACAATTCGGCGAATTTTCAACCTTCGTATTTGGAATATCTTGCGAGCAAAAAAGATTCTTATCAAGAACAAAATAATGTCGGATATCAATTCACACTTAGCACATTCAATGTAACTCAACCAATTTCAACGGCAGAAACTTTTTCTGAAACAATCAATTGGAGTAGCAACCAAAATGGCACAAGAAAAAGAGGCGTCGGCGATGGTATAAATGGCGATTGTTTTGAAATTCAAATCTTGAATAAAAATTGTTCTAATAAATGGTACACAATTGCAACTCTCTCAAAAGAAGGAAAGTGTAAACCAATTCCACCTAATGAACAACCTGATTGGTATGACATTGATATTGCAGATTTAGGAAATAACAGCATGAGAATAACTCCAAAAAATGTTTCTGATAGTGGTGGCGTTCATAACGGTCTTTTAAAAGTTCAGCGTGACTATAAACATTACTATCGCCTTGTTGCAAAAAGAAAAACATCTGATGGCGAAGAAATTAAAGCTGTATTGGGAGATTTTAATTCCACATTAAATGACGATACAGCAAAAAAACCTGTTATCGGGATTAGAAAAATTAGTGGTGAAGAGTTTGCAAAGTGCGTTACATTATGTATAGCAGATGCTTTTAATCAAAGCGGCGGAAGTAAAACAACAATTGATTCTCCAAAAGGAAAAGGAACTCTTTCTACAACATACAAATATGATGCAAAAGTACATTATAATTTTAGTTATGAGTTTAAAAATTATCAAAATAACTTTACAACTTCCCCTGCAGGCTCTAGCATCCTTAGTGATTTTGTAATTAACTGCAAATCAACTAGTGATGGTTGTGCTTACAGTGATATAAATTATAGTTTAGGAGACAACAACAATTTTGCTATTACTCATTTGAGTGGACTTCCTTCATATCAAGGTAATGTAAAAATATCTGCAGGAGAACATAAAAAGAGTGTTGTTTGGAAAGCAACAATTGAATACAAAAACAATGCAACAAGTTCTTCAATTACAAAAACAATTACAAATAATAAAGATGAATTTTTGAGATGGATTCCTTATGAATTAGGAATGGAAAATAAAGATCGCAACGATGGAACAAATAAAAAATTTCCAACAATGCAATCTTCTTGGTTTGAGGTGCGAGAATAATGAAAATTTACAACAAACATTTTACAACTTTATCTTTTCTTTCACTTGTACTAACTTCTTGTGCAAACTTATTTGAAACGAAAGTTCCAATGCAAAAGACAGAAAATTTTGCAAATCTTTCTACACTTGTTGTTCCAAATAAACAAATTGAACGACTTAATCCACCTGCTCAAATTTATGTATCACAAGCCGAGTCAAAAGATACAATTATTGTTACTTGGTCAAAAGTTTATGGCGCAACTTCGTATTATCTTGAAAGAGCAATTTCCACAAAAAAAGATTCTAATGGAAGATTTATTATGCCAGAAGAATCTGAATTTTCGGCAGTTCCTTTCAAAAAAATTTATGGAACATTTTACGAAGATAAAATTCTTGACAATCCAAAATATTCCGACGAAGAATATTCATACAGATATTTTTACAGAGTTTGTGCAGAAAATCCTCGCCTAAAATATGATTCAAGTGATTTTATAACTTCTTCGGATGCAGGATATTTGCTTTCGCCACCTAATAATGTAAAAGCAAGTCTTGGCGAATCTACTTCAAATATTAGAATCACTTGGGACAAAGTTTCTGGAGCAAAATCTTATTCGATTTATCGGTCAACGCGAGAAGACGGTTCTTCAAGTGTTGAAATCGGATTTGTAAGCTCAAATCAAAATTGGTTCAACAATCAAATTTCAAAAAATGATCAAGGTGTAGATTTTTACTATAGCGTTTGTGCAAAAACATCTTCCGAAACTTCCGTGCAAAGTTCACTTGCTTTAGGTTACGCTTTGCAAGATGGCGCACCTCCAAAAGTTGAAAATGTTAAAATTAAATCGGGTCGTGCGGATTCTAAAAATTCTATTTCTATTGAATGGAAAGAACTTTCTGGTGATTTTGAATATGCTGTTTATCGAACAAGTTCTAAAGATTCTTCGTATACATTACTTCGAAAAGACGGAAAATCCAATTCATTTACAGATACAAAATCTCTAAAGCCAAACGTATATTATTACTACCAAATTCAAGCTTTCAAAAAGAATGAAGACGAAAGTATAACAAAAGGCACTTTTTCAGATTCGGGAAAAGAAAGCAAAACTCCATGCGAAGGCTTTTTACTTGCACCACCAGAAAATATTGATGTAATTAAATATAAAAGCAATGCTTCTCAAGGAAAAATTACTTTTTCTCCTATCATCGGCTCAAAAGATTATTTGCAAGATTCCAAATTATCAACAGATTACAATAATTACACTTATATAATTTATGCATCTGATACTGCTGATGGAAATTTCGAAAAACTTGGTGAATATCCAGATTCAACCATTTCAAAAGACGAAAATGGAAATTATAGTATTCCTATTGCCACAAAAAATTATTACAAAATCGCAACTAAAAATAAATCAGAAGAATCTGAACAATCCAAGATTTGTGCGCCATCTCCTTTTGAAGCAACAAATTTAATTTGTTCAAGAGCTAAAAATATTGTAGGCGAACAACAAAATAACAATGGAGTTTTCCCTGTAGAAATCACTTGGGAAAAACCAAAAAATGATATTGCAGAAGGTGGATATTTTGTATATCGTTCCACAAATCCAGTTTCTGGATTTAGGAAAATTACAGATGAGCCTATAAAGGAAACTTCTTATATTGACAAAAATGATGTTGCAAAGGCAGGAGTTTATTATTACTACAAAATTCTTTCTCTCAACAGTCTTGGTCAAGGTGCAAATTACACAGAAGCAGATTATGGTTACGGAGCATTAACAGCAGATCAATATATGCGCGAATACAACAAAACTGTCATTGCAGCACAAAAAAAACTTACACTTATGCATAAACCAGGCAACTTTGATAAAATTGGAAGCGAAACTGTTAATGGCAAAATCAGCGGAAATCTTTCTTATGATGCAAAGGCAGATGTCTCGGGAGCAAAAATAATTATGCATTACCAAGATTATGCAGAATTCTACATTAACGAAGATTCTAGTAAAGGTTCTTACTTTAAGCTTACAGGAAACTCTGATACAAAAGCATCGATAGATGCAAGCGGCTCAATGTCTGGGATTGTTAAGTGCGAGGGAATGTATCCAGGTTCCGTTGATTATAGTAAAATTCAAATCAAAGGCGGAGCGGCAGCAGCAGGTTCTTATGGAATTTCTCGAGAAGGTTTTGAGGGAACTGTTGATGTAGATTGGAAAGTTGGAGAAGAAGGACGATAATAAAGGAAAAATAATATGAATAAAATAATTGTGATTAAAATTACACTTGCATTAACTTTGATAATGAACTTCTTTGGTTCATGCTATACGCCAAATCCACTGTACGGAAAATGGGCTGATAATCTTGGCAATACGATTACATTCAATCCGGACTTAACATATACAGCAAAAATTTCTGTAAATGGAATTGCTCAACAATATAGTGGCAGTTATTCTTGTATCGAAAATGTTTTAGTTTTTCAACGAGATGATGATTCAATGAATACAGAATGGGATATTCGTGGTTCAATAATGTATTTAACTTGGACTAACCAAAATGCTCAAACGACTTCTCTTTCGCTTTATCACATTGCAAAATAAGTAGGATTGGAAAAATATGAACATTGCAAAAAAAATATTTTTAGTTCTTACATTTTGCATTTTTGCTAGTAATAGAATTTTTGCCAATTCAGCAGATGAGGAACTTGAATTTAAACGCAAAAATTTGCTTCTTACAAATAGTTGGGGATTTTCTTGTTCACAAATAACTCGCATCCAATTACAAAATGATAGAAGCAATTTTGTTTGGCGCGACGATTTACTTGGCGTTTACTATCAAATTCAAACAGAAAATCTTCCTATTAATTTTACAGCCAAACTTGATATATGTTATCCATTTGAAAATTCATTTAATTCTGTTCCGCAAGTTTCGAAACAAGTTATCGTTTACGCTTTTGCATTAAATATCGGGCCAATTTGGGCAATTCCAGTTTTGGAAAGTTTTACAATCAATTTGTCGCCTATTATCAATTTTCGTTATCAACTTGACGATTTTTTTCATCGGTTTGATTTAGGCGCTGGAGGACTTGTAACTTTTGAATTTCCGCTTTTCAAAACCTTTACAGTTTTGCTCAATGGTGGATTTAGTTACGATTTTGGGAATTTGGGAACGAATAAAAATATAAGAAATTACAATCATGTATGGACTTATAATGTCGCACTCGGTTTTAGAATTTCAAAAAAAGTTCCGAACGATTTTTATTACTTTGGGCACAAAGAAAAATAAAATTAAATAATTAATTTAATAACCGCAGTATGACTTAATGACATAGGCGCTGCATGCATAAAAAAAACTACTCCATCAACTGGCGAAATAACTTCTGAAATTATTTCATCTGTACAAGGGTCGCGAATTTCTGCAAGCAAGTCGCCTTTGTTTACACCAAATCCAACTTTAACTTTAGGAACAAAAAATCCTGCAAGCGATGTTCTAACAGGCACAATTCTAGTTTCTTCTTCGAGAATTTCACATTCTTTATAACCGCCTAAAATTTCAGTACTGATAATTCCTTTGTTTTTCAAAAAAAGCAAAATTGAACGCACAACAGCGTGCGCAGAATTTCTGTCAATTCCGTCAGTTTGGGAAGAATAAAGACTAAACGCTTTTACGCCTTCTTGCTGCCAAGTATAATTCAAAGTTCGTTTTTCGTAGGAACGCGGTTCACGCAACATCATATAAGGCATCATAAAATCAGAGGCTTCATTAAAATAATGAAAGTCGCTTTTCATAATTCGCACATGAGGAAGAAAAGAACCATTCATATAATAAGACGCAAGATGAATTCCATATTCGTATTTTGTTGTTGCTTTAAAAACAATGTCAGCAATTATTTCAATTATTGAGCCGTTTGAATTTCCTGGAAATACGCGATTCATATCAGTTTTGTCAATTGCCCAAAATTTGCTTCGAGTATTCATCGAATAAGGATTTGCACAAGGAATTACAAGAATTTCATAGCCGTGATTTAACTCACCTGCTGATTCCAATTCTTTGAGTCGCCTAATCATTTTTGCGGCAATAAATTGTTGTTGATATTCATTTCCACGAAATGTTCCGACAATACATAATGATTTTTTTCCACTTCCAAAAACGTAACCTTTTATACGAAAATCATCGCGATAAAGCGATGGCATATCACAAATTTCTATTTCTCTCATTTAAAAATTCTCCCTAAAAGTGAACCAATTTGAACAATCGGATATTCTCGAATTGTAAAAAGCAAACCAGATTCAGTTGCAACAACTTCTTGTTTTATAGTTCCTTCAAGCGGATCAATTACGCGACCGAGAATCTGACCTTTTTCAACTTTCTGTCCAATTTCAACTTCGCGAACAAACATTCCTGGAACTTTTGAAGTTATAATTTCAGTTGGCGAAACTTCTTCTACATAAATCGCTTTTTTGGGTTCTACAACAGGACCACTCCAGATTCCAAGATTTTTCATTAAAACGAAAATTCCATCTGTAACTTGAAGACAATACTCTCTCGTAAAGAACATTGCAATTCCCATATCGACAACAACAGCGTCAATTCCTTTATCGTTAAGAGCGTAGCACAAAGAATTTTCTCTTACAGACGGACAATCAGAAGCCCAAATTAAATCCATATTAAGCAAATGACTTTTTTCTTTTAATTTGTCTTTGAATTTATATGGAATTCGAATTTGAGGAATTTCTCTAATAAAAATACTTGAAGCGTGAATATCAACTACAAAATCAGAAGAAGAAAAATCAGACATTATATTTGAAGCAATATATTCAATCATCGTTCCATCATTAAATCCAGGAAAAGTTTTATTCATATCAATATCAAACGATGGAAGTGAACGAGTAACAGATTCAATTCCGAGAGGATTAAGAGTAGGATAAATATCAACAATTCCAGACAAAAATTCAGGATGTTCTTTGATACGCCGTTGAAGTTCAAAACAAACAAGTTGCCCTTCAAGTTCATCGCCATGGATTCCTGTGACGATACTTATTTTTTTTGCGCCGTTTGGTTTTTCACATGCCGCATCATTATCGCCAAATGACGAAATAACTTGTTTTTTAATAATAAGTTTTTCATCAATAGGAAGATTAATTGAAACAACAGTTTTTATCATAATAATTCACCTCTTGTTTGTTTCATTATATTTAATTAGTTCAGCGTCCGTAAATACCTTTTTTAATTCTTCGAATAGATGTTGCTTTTGCTACAGAATATTCACGCACAATATTTTTTTGTTCAAGTTGAATTTCAACATAAATTTCGTCATTTTTTTTATTGACTGAAATCGGAAATCCAGTTACGAAAACATTGTCAACGCCAAAAAACATTTCAACCTTTTCATGACTTTTTATAGCGAGGTCGATAATGTAAAGTTTGCCAGCAAAATCCATTGCATCGGCATTAGTTCTTTCAAGATGTAGAATATTGGGATTTAACTGTTTTGGATTTAGAATAACTTTGCGAATAATTCTAAGTTCCAATTCTTCTTTTTGTGCGGGATTTAATTTTAGTTTTGCAAGTGCCTCATACATTTGTTCTTTGATTTTTTTTGAATCGCAAGTTTCAATTTTTTCTTTTGGTACTTCAAATCCTAAACGCTCATTTATTTTTTTGCCATCAAGATTAAGTTTAAAAAAATCAGGGCTTATATTTTCAAGTTGAACAGTTTTTATTTTCCCAACAAAATCTAGCCCACTATCTTTTAATAATTGAATTGCTTGTGCATCATCATTTACATCGAGCAAGAAAATTCCAGGTGCAATTACAGAATGAATATGCTGCGCAAGTACACTGTTATGTTCTGCTGCAATCGCAGATTTTCCTTGAAGTTTTAAAACAAAACCTCGATAAACGCAAGTCGATGAATACAAAGCATACCAATCTTCAATTTGAACTGAAAGATTTTCTGGCACAGAATACAAAGTTCGCTTAGAAAGCAAATCAAGAATTGTATTGGCAGAAAGTCCTGTGTCAAATCCGCGCATAATACTTTGACGATTAATCGTATAAGTTGAAACAGTGTCATATCGCAAAATCTTCATAAAGCGAACAATCGGAAGAATATCTTTAAGTGCATAGCCTGGCATTAAGTTTACCGACATTCCAGGATCAACAGAAATCATTTCATTAAGATTATTTTTTTCCCCTAAAAAATGTGCATCATCAGAAGTTAATTTTGTAGTTTGAAAAACATCTTGCTTGTTAAAAGAAGTTTCGCAACAAGAAATAATTCCAAGAGCGACAGTTGCATCAAATATTTTTTCAAATTCACTAATTTCTGATGAAGTTTGATTTTTAAAATCAGAAGAATCATTTTCAATCGAATCAAGTTTTGTTTGGTCTTCATCGTTGATTTGAATTTTGGTGCTTGCACGATTTTCTCCAAGTATTCGTGCAAATCTTGAAAGACTATTTTTTTTTGGTTCATCCTTAATACCAGGTCTTGCTGCAACAAGAAAACTTGTTCTCAAAAACAATAATTTTGTAAAACATAAACCATCAAGATTAAAAAGTGTGTCAATTAAAAGTTGAGATTTTAATCTCAACTCATCACGACTAAAATGACCGACGCTTGCAACAGCAATATAAATTAATTGCTCAGTAAAATTTTGTGTTACAAATTTATCTAATTTATTCCAATCAAATTCATAACCAAAATTAGATTCTTTTAGAAGTCCAAGATTTACAAAACCATCAAACAAAATTTTTAATGCATCGTTTTTTTCTGAAAAAATTTCATTTGCAATTTCTATCGTATGTTTTTTTAAAGTTCTATCGTGTTTTACAAGATTTGGATTTTCAAGAACGAACGAAATGAACGCTGCAATAAATTCTGCACTAATGCTAGATTTTAAATCACTTTTTTTTTCGATTTGAATTTTGGGCAAAAGTTTTTCAATTTTGATTAAATCGTAAAACGCATCTTCAAGCAATGGATTGAATTCAATTATAAAATCATTTTGTATATTTTTTGAGCGAAACAAAATAAGTCTTTCTTCAAGATTAGCTAAAGTTTCATAAAGAAAAGAAAACGAAAAAGTTTTGTCAAAAAAATTATTCAATTTTTCATCTGTGCAATCAGGAATAAAAACTGTAGCACAAATTATTTCTAATTCCTCAGGCGTTACAAAACTTTTTATAGCAATAAGATTTTCCTTTTGATGTAAGAAACTTTCTAACGAAGAAATTAAATTTTGTTTATTGTAAGGCGTTTTAATTTCGCCCAAATACATTCGCATAGTTTCCGAAAATCGATTTTCATCGAGTTCAAGAAAACTTTCACGCCATCTAAGAACCTTTTTTGCATGTTCACTTATTAGCGGTTCACGAAATGCCATCATTTTCTCCATCGTCACAAATTGCATCATCTTGTTTTATTACATCAAACGATGACAAATCTGTGTATTTTATAATTCGATAAGAATATCCTTGTTCTGCCAAAAATTTTTGTCGGTTAGAACCGAAATCTTCTTCAACAGTGTTTCGAGTAATCAAAGTAAAAAATCTCGAAGTTCGTTCTTTTGGTCGAAGAATTCTTCCAAGCCGCTGTGCTTCTTCTTGTCGGCTACCAAAAGTTCCCGAAACTTGAATTGCCATAGAAGCGTCAGGAAGATCAACAGCAAAATTTGCAACTTTTGAAACAACGAGAATTCGCTCTTTTCCAGATTTAAAATCTGAATAAAATTTATCGCGCTGTTCGTATGGAGTTTTCCCTGTAATAATAGGAACTTTTAAAAGTTCGGCAATTTCTGCTAACTGTTTAAGATATTGCCCAATAATCAAAATTTTATCATCAGAAAATTTTTGAACTAACTCGCTAACAATTTTTATCTTGGCTGGATTTTCACTAGCAATACGATGTTTTTCTCGTGGAGGTGCAATTGCATATTCAAGTTCCAACTCTTCAGTTAAATCAAGCCGAACTTCCACACATTCCGCTTTTGCAATCCAACCAATATGTTCTAACTCTTTCCAAGGAACATCATAACGTTTAGGTCCGACAAGAGAAAAAACATAACCTTGGCAATTATCCTCACGAACAAGAGTCGCCGTAAGTCCAACGCGTCTTATAGCTTGCAATTCTGCAACAACACGAAAAACCGGAGCAGGCAACAAATGAACTTCATCATAAATTATAAGACCCCAAGAGCGTTCACGAAAAATACTAAAATGAGGATATGGTTCACTTTTTTCTGGGCGCCAAGTAAGAATCTGATAAGTTGCGACAGTTATTGGTTTTATACTTTTTGATTCACCTGTATATTCTGCAATCATATCACGCTGAATATCTGTTTTATCTAGTAATTCCTCAATCCATTGATGTACCGAAGTAATATTTGTTGTAACAATCAGCGTACTTGTTTTTAGCATAGAAAGAATTTTCAAACCAACAATTGTTTTTCCCGCCCCACAAGGAAGTACAATTGTTCCAAAACCAGTTCCTGGACCTTTATTGCCAACAATAGCATTTGCTGCTTCAAGTTGATAATTTCTGATTACGAAAGGCTTTCCAGAAGAAGTTGTTTCTTTAAGATTTATTTCAAGAGGTTCGCCATCTTTTAAAGGAACTTCATCTTTAACTGGCCAACCGAGTTCAATTAATTTTTGTTTGATTGTTCCTCTATCAGTTAAAAGTAGCAAAAATGAATTTTCTAAATGGCAAGGAATTAAATATTTTCTTAATGCAAGATTTGAATCAATCTGTTTGAAAATTGCATTAGAATAAACTTTAAGTAGTAAAAAGTCTTCCTTGCTGTAGTTCTTACTACAATCTTTGTTTTTCTCTTCGACCATGAGTAAGTCTTGAGGAGCTGGAATCATTTTAATTTTTCCAAAACGGCTTGCAGTTTCTTCAATCCAAACCTCAACAGATTGAGGAACATCAAAGCGAGAATATTTTCTCAAAACCTTGATTGCATCTTGAAAAGTAAATCCTGCACTTGTAGCGTTCCATAAAGAAATCGGAGTAAGCCGATAAGTATGCAAATGTTCTGGAGAGCGTTCAAGTTCTGCAAAAGGAATAAGCAAATTACGACATTCATCTGCCAATGGCGAATGGACATCCATCAAAATACTTCTATCGCTTTGCACAATAAGCGGATTTTGCATTTTGTCATTTTGAAAATTTTTATCTTGTCTAGAATTAGAAAAATCATTTTGCACAGAATAGTATTTTACTGTATTCCTAAATAATATTCAAAGTGTTTTTTTCCTTGCAATATAAATTGACATTGTATTGATTTATATGAAGTATTAATGTAAAATGACTTTCATATTCTTAAAACTATTATTGTGGGAGATAATAATGAACAAGACAGAATTAGTAGAAGCTATTGCAAAAGAAACTGAACTCACAAAAAAAGATTCAGAACTTGCTCTTAAAGCTACTCTCGACACCATCACAAAAGAACTTTCAAAAGGACATGAAGTTTCTCTTATCGGATTTGGTACATTTGCAGTTGGAAAACGTTCCGCTCGCAAAGGACATAATCCAAAAACTGGCGAAATTATTAAAATCGCCGCATCAAAATGTCCAAAATTCAAACCTGGAAAAACTCTCAAAGACAAAGTTAATAATAAATAATTTTTATCGGGTTTATAAAAAAACGGCTTCAATTTATGAAGCCGTTTTTTGTTTCAATTAATAATTCACTAAAACAAAATCCTTATTTAAAATTTTTAAATGTTTAGAATTTTTCTAACTTTGCAAAAGTTTGCTAATTTTGGCAAAGGCGAATTTAGCAAACTTCGCAGTTATCAGATTTTTCTGTTACGATTTCTCTTCCGTCCGCTGTAAGTGGAATTCCATTAATAACCATTTTGTGATTTTCAATTTTCATTTCCACTTTAAAGAATTTATCAGCATCAAGTTTTACTGGTTTTTCAATCGATACAGACGAACCTTGAGGAATGACAAGCGTTCCAGGTTTTGCCCAAGGTGCTGTTAAAAGTTCAACTTTATCTTGACCATCTTCTTTATAATCGCAAGCAAGCAACATTCCACGACTTTCTACGCCTTTCATTTTTCGGGGAGCAAGATTTGCAGCAATAATTACATGCTTTCCGAGAAGTTCTTCTTCTTTAAGATATGGTCGTAAACCAGACTGAATAATTCTTGGAATTCCACTTCCATCATCAAGCGTTTCAATGTAAAGTTTGTCGCCTTCAGGATTAACATCAACTTTTTCGATTTTTGCAACACGAAGTTCAATATGCTCATCAAAGTATTTTATAGGATCTGTTTGCGCTTGTGATTTTTGATTTAAAACTTTTGATTCTGCACTTTTCTCTTTTTTAGAATTGACATTTACAGAAGATTTTTCGGAAGTCGTCATTAACATAACTTCTTCAATATCAAGTTCGCCGGCAACACATGGAACTGTGATTGACCAATTTTCAAGAACTTGTGGATGAACTTCTCCAAATACGCCAACTTGTTTTCCGTTTACAAGAATTGCGGCTTGTCTTCCAGGAATAAATCTTGTGTCATCACTTTCTGTAACTTTATATTCGTAATCAAGAAAATATAAAAGAGAAGAAACTTCGCTTGCAGCATTGTTAAAGTTTGCATTGTTCGCCGCAGTTAAAAATCCAAGACTTTGACGAGTGCGAGTTCCTGTATTTTCTTCGTCGCAAAGATAAGCAATTTTTCCAATTTCAAAAATCTTGTGTGGAAAAATCGCATTTGCAGAACCACTTTCTGCTTTTAAAAGAGAAGCAATAATTGAAGGACGAACAAACTGATAATTTTCGCTCATTGGATTTTCAATTTCTATAATTTTTAAATCGTCGATATTCATTCTTTCAACATAATCTTTTTTACTTCCAAGATAATTGAAAATCATTTCTTGATAACCAAGTCCAACCATAATATTTTTTGTCATTCTTGAAAATGAAGTTAAAGGCATTAATCGACCAATTGTAAAATCATTTGGTTTTTCAGGATTAAAATTATCAAGTCCAACTCCAATCATAACATCTTCGATAATATCAACTTCGTGCAAAAAGTCGTTTCGATAAGGAGCGGGCCAAACTGTAAATTCTGTATCGCCGTTTACATCTTTAGTTTCAACTCGACTTCCCATTCGCAAAAGAGATTCAATAATTTGTTTTTTGTCGAATTGGCTTCCTAGTAGTTTGTTGATATTTTTCAAAAAAGATTTTGTTGCACGCTGAAAATAGAAAGGAACAGAAATTGTTTTTCCAAAGCCAGTTTCATACGGATATTCAATTTTGATAGGAGTAATTGTATAACCACAATCTGCAAAATCGCAAGCAACAATATTTGCGGCAAGTATCAAATTTTCCATATTGTCACCTGTAAGTTCAACCATAAGATCTTTGTCCCCAACTTGAACGGCACCTAAAGTTGCGCTGTTAATAATTGGAGCCATCGACATCACTTCGTTATTGTCATCTGTTAAAAGTGGGAATTTTTCAAAATCTTTTATAATCCAACCATAATCTTTTCCTTTTGGATGTTCATCAAGAATTTGTCGACAAGTCAATGGTTTTTCAAATGTCAAAGGAATAAAAGAAGTTTTGTCTGGATCAACAGCTTTGTAATGAACTGGCCATTTAATTTGCGAACTACGATAAATACCCATTGAAATTGATTTGCGTTTGCGTCCAAAATTCCAACAAAGTTTTTCTTGTGTCTGAATAATATCAAGCAACATTGGTTCATCGATAGGTTTACCTTCAATCATAAAGGCAACCATAAATGGACGAATGTCTTTGAGTTGAGAATCAACTGTTACAAAACGACCTTGATTATCTTTGACATCATTTTCGCGCGAAAGGAAACTATCATAATCAACAGTTTTGCCACCTTCATAAAGACGAAGTTGTCGTGCAACGCCGTTTGTTGACCACAAATCTGGACGATTTGTATCATTCAATTCAATTTTGATAACACGTTGTTCTTCTGGCACAGACATATCTGGTTTTTCATCTAGTTCCGCTTTTGCACAAGTCAATTTTTTTTCGAGAATATCATAATCGTATTTTTGACCAACCATTTGAAAAAATAATTTTTCATTTACTTCTATCTTTGGCATTTTATTTTTGTCCTTTAGTTACATTTTTTTGAAAATCAATGAAGTGTTAACACCGCCGAAGGCAAAGTTGTTTGACATTACAATGTCAGTTTGAATTTCACGACCGTCGCCCATAATGTAGTCCAGTTTTCCACATTTTGGATCAAGATTTTCTTTTGTAAGATTTAAAGTTGGATGAAACCAACCGTCGTTCATCATATTAATTGTTACCCAAGCTTCAAGACAACCGCAACAACCAAGTGTGTGACCTGTATAACTTTTTGTTGAAGAAATTGGAACTGCTCGATGGAATACAGATTCTGTTGCATTAGTTTCTGCTATATCTCCGTGTCCTGTAGAAGTTCCATGTGCATTTACATAACCAATTTGATCTGGGTTAATTCCTGCATCTGCAATTGCAAGTTCAAGTGCTTTCGCCATTGTATCTTGGTTTGGAGTTGTAATGTGATTTCCGTCTTGGTTTGTTCCATATCCAATTATCTCGGCATAAATTTTAGCCCCTCGTGCTTTTGCATGTTCATATTCTTCGAGAATTACGGTTGCCCCGCCTTCTCCAATTACAAGTCCGTCGCGTTCAACACTAAATGGACTTGGAGTTTTCTTAGGCGTATCATTTTTTGTAGAAGCTGCATAAAGCGTATCAAAAATCGCAGAATCGGCTGGACTTAATTCTTCAGCACCACCAGCAATCATGATATCTTGAAATCCATAAGCAATTTGTTCATACGAATAACCGATTGATTGGCTTCCTGATGTACAAGCAGTGTTTGTTGTAATAATTCTTCCTCGAATCTGGAAATACACAGAAAGGTTTGATGCAGCAGTTTGTGGCATTGCACGAACATAAGTTGTTGCATTCATTCTTGTACAGTCATTACCTTCAAGCATTGCACAAAATTCCATTTGAGCATCCATCGAGCCCATGCAAGAACCATAAGAAATTCCTGTACGACCGTTGTGAAGTTCTTCTGCAATATTTCCTTCTTCATCAATAAATCCTGCCATTTTCAAAGCATCATCAGTTGCCTGAAGTGCAAGTCGACTTACACGACCCATTGAACGAGTTTTTTTGCGATCATATTTTTTAAGTTCTTTTGTGTAAGGCGCTGCAAGTCGAGTATTCATTCCGCCACCAAAGCGATCCCAGTCATCCATACGAACAACGCAGTTTTCAAGTCCTTTGAGAGTTTGCTTCATTTCTTCCCAATTATCACCGAGAGAAGTTGCCATTCCTGCTCCAGTTATTACTACGCGTCTTTTTTCCATCTTAATTAAACCTCCAAAATTTTATGAATAAATATTTCTTCTAATCTTTTTCGCCTAATTATTTTTGAGTTCAAATTGACAGATTAGTTTTCTCCTAAAATTCTTAAATCCGTTGTTTCCATTACAGTTATAATTGTTTCAACTGCGGGAACATTTGGATTATCACTAGAATAAGCAACGCCTGAATAAGTCATCATATTTTCGAGTTCATCAATTTTTTTTATTGCAACATGAATCGAAGTTCCTGTTTTAAAACTTTCAGTATGTGCTTGATAATTTTGTAAACTTAAAAGGAATCCCGGTTTTGCAGGTTCTCCACGTTCGCAACCTGTAACTCCAGACAAGGCAGAAATACTTTGTGCAATAAGTTCAAACGCTACATGAGATGGAATTCCATCAAGGTCTTCATCATAAAATATATGATTCGTTGTTACAAGAGAAACTGATTCGAGCGTTCGAGCAACTGTATCATGTTGTGTAAGATGATCGAGTAAAAACATTTTTCCCTTATGTGGTAAAAGATTAATCAATTCCTCTGTGGGAACAGTTTGTGGCAACTTTCGTGGTTCCATTTTACTTCCTTTCTTTTCTGAGAATTAAACTTACATTACATCCGCCAAAGCCAAACGAATTACTCATGGCAGTTCTAATTTCCTTTTTACAAACATCACCCACTTTAACAAAATTTAAGTAAGGCAATTCGTCATCAAAAACTCCATCCCAAATATGAACTGGCAATTTTTTTGAATATGAACACGCAAGTGCCCAAAAACAAATGGCAAGTTCAATTGCACTCGCAGCTCCAAGTGTATGTCCCATAAGTGACTTTGTAGAACTTACAGGAAGTTCCGACAAGAAATTGCCAAAAACTTTATTCAGTGCTTTTGATTCCATTGCGTCGTTAAGATGCGTTCCAGTTCCATGGAGATTAAGATAATCCACATCAGTTATATCAAGAAACGAATCAGACAAAGCGGCTTTGATTGCGATTGCCGCTCCGCTTCCGTCTTCAAGAGGAGCAGTTATATGATTTGCATCAGCACTTTCTCCTATTCCTAAAAGTTCAATTGCAAAATCATCATCTGAATTTGAAACATCTTCTAAATTTTTTGAAAGAACAAAAAGCGCTGCACCTTCGCCTAATGTAATACCTTTTCGGTTTTTGCTAAAAGGATTTGTTTTTTCATCAGACACGGCTTCAAGGCTATCAAAACCTAAAAGTACTGTTTCACTTGCAATGTCAACTCCGCCTACAATCGCAACATCAATAATTCCCGCAAAAATCATTTCGCGAGCCTTAATTATTGCAGTTGCGCTAGAAGAACAAGCGGTAGCAAAAACATAAGAAGGACCTTGAATACCAAATTTTTCTTTAATAAATGTAGCAGGATAATCTGCACTTTGCATATCCAATTTGTAATCAGAAGGAAACTTCCCATTTGAAAAAAAATCCTTGTGCCCTTTAAGCGAAAATTCAGAACCATTATCACATGTACCAATAAAAACGCCAATTCGTTCTGAACTGTATTTTGATTTTATAACCTCAACAGTTTTTTCAATTTGACTTAACGCTTTGTCAAGAATTCTGATAATCCGCATATCATAGCGAGCATCAAAAACTTTAGGTAAAAGTGAATCACAAATTCTTCCAACATAAAATTTTTTGCCATCAATTGCTGTAATTTGTTTTATTCCATCGCAGTTTCCGGTAATACAAGAATTCCACAATTCTTCGATAGAAGAACCCGCAGCACAAATTACGCCCGGCTTTGAAAAGTATATGTGTTCCACTTAAAGTCCTTTCGCTAATTTTATTGTACAATTTTACTTATTAATTGCATTTTAATCAACAAATCAAAAGTCTAAGAACAAGATTCCAAGATTTTTGGTTATTATAGCAAAATCTTGGAATTGATAAAATTCAGATATAATGCTAACATAAGTACAATTAAAATATTTTATGGAGAATACGATGCTAAAAGGTCGTCATATTATTGAGCCAGGAAATTTGTCAATTCAAGAAATTGATGAAATTTGTTCTTTGGCTGAACAAATTATTGTTGATCCAGTTTCATTTCAAGATGTGTGCCGCGGAAAAATTCTAGCGGCACTTTTTTTTGAGCCAAGTACTAGAACACGACTTTCATTTGAAGCGGCAATGCTTCGTCTCGGCGGAACAGTTGAAGGATTTGCCGATGCAAGTTATACATCAACTACAAAAGGCGAAAGTCTTGCAGACACAATTCGGGTAGTTTCTTCTTACACAGATGTAATCGCAATGCGAACTCCAAAAGAAGGTGCTGCTTTTTTGGCTTCAAAATATTCAAATTGTCCGATAATTAATGCTGGCGACGGCGGACATTTTCATCCTACACAAACACTAACTGACCTTTTAACAATTCGTTCACTACGAGGAAGTTACGAAAATCAAGTTGTTGGTTTTTGCGGCGACTTAAAATTTGGTCGCACAGTTCATTCCCTTACACAAGCAATGTGCCGTTATCCAAGAAATAAATTTATTTTTATCAGCCCAAGAGAATTAAAAATTCCTGATTACATGATTGAAAATATTCTAAAACCATCAGGCGTTGAATATATCGAAGCAGAGCGCCTCGAAGATGTTATCGGAGAACTCGATGTTCTTTATATGACTCGCGTTCAAAAAGAACGATTTTTTAACGAGCAAGATTATATTAGATTAAAAGACAGTTACATTCTTGACCACGAAAAAATGAAACTTGCAAAAACAGATATGATTGTTTTACATCCACTTCCACGCGTAAACGAAATTCAACCTGATGTCGATAACGATCCACGCGCCGCATATTTTAAGCAAGTTAAATATGGAATGTACGCAAGAATGGCTCTAATCGCAAAAGTAACTGGCTCACTTTAATAACGGAGGAACAAAATGCTAAATGTAGACACAATTAAAAACGGACTTGTAATTGACCATATTTGTGCAGGTTATGGTCCTAGAATTTTCGATTGGCTTGGACTTGAAAAAACACATTTTACAACAGCACTTGTTATGAATGTTACTTCTAAAACAATGGGAAAAAAAGACATCATCAAAATCGATAACATTCTCAATATTGATTTTTCAGTTCTTGGTTTTATCGATCCAAACATTACCGTCAATGTTATAAAAGATGAACAGATTGTAAAAAAAATAAAAATGGAACTTCCATCAAGAGTTGAAAATGTAATCAAATGTAAAAATCCCCGTTGCATTACAATAACAGAACATTATATTCCACAGGCGTTTAAACTTGTAGACAAAGAGAAAGCACTTTACTGTTGTGAATTTTGCGACGCAATGTATAAAGCAGGTCCTCAAGCCGAAACGCAAGATTTGTACGATAATTAAAATAAAATTGAATAAAAAAGGAACTTGCAATTTTCAAGAACTTGTAATTCTAATATTTAACAATTTGTCAAAAAGGAAAACTTATGTTAATTATTTACAATGCAAAAATAATTGACCGCGACAACAACGGATTTGGATTTGTAGTTTGTGAACAAGGAAAAATTTCTTGTGCCAAAATTTGTAACAACAAAAAACCAAATATATCTGGTGCTTGTGAAAGCGATTATCTTAATGCAGAAGGTCTTACATTAATGCCAGCATTTATTGATATGCATGCACATTTTCGCTATCCAGGACAACCACAAAAAGAAGACCTTGACACAGGACTTGCCGCTGCACGTAATGGTGGTTTTGGAACTTTGGTTTTAATGCCAAATACAAATCCTATAATTTCTTCTTATCAGCAAGCAAAAGCCATTATGGAAGAAGCCTCTTCAAAAAAAATGTCAAACATTTTTCAAACGACAAGCATTACTAACAACTTTCAAGGAAAAGACACTTTTCATATCAATGAACTTAATTCAAAAGAATTCCCGATAATTACGGAAGATGGACATGATGTCCTTAATTCTGCTGTAATGCTTGATGGAATGAAGAAAGCGGCAGAAAAAGGAATTATCGTAAGTTGCCATTGCGAAGATCCCGACTTATCTCTTGAGGCAAAAAATTTTAGACAAAACGCTTTAGCTTTTATGAAAGAATATGGAATCCCCGCTTGGGGAATAATTCCGAGCACCATAAAAATTCCCGAAAATATTCAAAAGGAAATTTCGAGTAACTTAACAAAAGCAAATGACTTACTAAAAGTTGCAGAAGATACTTACACATTTCGCAATTTGGAACTTGCAAATCTTGCAGGCTGTCATATCCATATTTGTCACTGTAGCACACAAACTTCAATTCAAGCCGTTCGAGAGGCAAAGAAAAAAAATTATAATTGCACAGTTGAAATTACTCCACATCACATTGCACTTGTCGGCGACAAATTTCCAGAAATCCTCGCTCTTGTAAATCCGCCACTTCGTTCCGAAACCGACAGACGCGCCCTTATAGAAGCACTGAGAGACGGAACGGCAGATACAATTTCTACAGACCATGCCCCGCACACATTTGAAGACAAAGCAACGGGCGCTCCTGGTTTTACAGGTCTTGAAACAGCTTTCGCAGTCTGCAACACAATTCTTTGCAAACAAGAAAATTTCTCACTAAACAAATTGTCAGAATTAATGTCAGCAAACGCCGCAAAAATTCTTGGATTACAGAAAGGTCTAATAAAAGAAAACTTTGATGCAGATTTAGTTCTAGTTGACGAAAACGAAAAATGGACAGTAAAAGCCGCTGACTTTGCAAGCAAAGGCAAAGCAAGTCCATTTGAAAACAAAGAATTAATCGGAAAAGTAAAAAAACTAATTGTCAATGGAAAAATAATTTAAAATAAAAAGGCTCTTAAAAGAGCCCAGGTTTTCTACGGCACACTTCTCATCCGCATACCGTTGCTTCGTTCCCAATCTGGCGGGGTTTTGCGGCGACAAATTGCATAGGACCTGGACTCATCTAAGAACCCTTACCGCTTTATCATAGCAAATATTAATATTCTTGTAAACTGATTTAATGATAGGTTGAATTTCAATCTTTTCTTTTATAAAATAATTTCGTAATTTTGCAGAAAATTCCTGCAACATCTATGGAGAAATCAAAATGGAAAAATTAAAAGTTTTGCTTGCAAAAGGAAGAATTTACGAATCGGTTTTTTCTTTATTAAATGATGTTGGCATTTCAATTCATCTTCCTGAGAGAACATACTTCCCTACGACAAATCAAAAAGATTTAGCGTTCCAAGTTGTAAAGCCTCAGATTACAAGTTTGCTTCTTGCATCTAACAAAGCAGATTTAGGATTTTCAGGAAAAGATTGGGTTTACGAAAATCAAGTAGAAGACAAAGTCACAGAAATTATGGACCTTGGCTTTGATCCAGTTCGCATTGTTGCTGCAATTCCAGAAACAAAAGATTTTGAATCACTTCTTAAAGAACATGTTACAATCGCAACTGAATATCAAACATTGAGTCACAAATGGGTTAAAGATAAAAAAATTGATGGAACAATTTTTAGAACTTGGGGAACTTCAGAAGGATTTGTTCAAGATAGCCAAGATTCACTTGCACAAATTTTAATCGACAACACTTCAACAGGTTCTTCACTTAAAGCAAATCGTCTTAAAATTGTTGATACTTTATTGGAATCTTCAACAAGAATGTATGCTTCAAAAGAAGCAATGAAAGTTCCAGAAAAAAAGCAAAAAATTATGGAACTAAAAATGCTCTTTGAAGCAGTTCTAAATGCTCGCTCGAGAGTAATGCTTGAAATGAATGTTGCAAAAGATAAATTTGAAAATCTTATAAAAGGAATTCCTTCTATGAAAAGTCCAACTGTAAGTTCTCTTTTTGGCGACAATGGTTATGCAGTTAAAATTGCAGTCAAGAAAAGTGAAGTTCCAACTTTACTTCCAAAACTTCAAAGTCTTGGTGCAACTGACATTCTCGAATATGAACTGCGAAAGGTAATGTAATAAATTTTAAGAGGCATATTATGAGAACAGCAACTATCGAAAGAAATACAAAAGAAACTCAAATCAAACTTTCTTTAAATCTTGATGGAACTGGGAAATATAATGTAAAAAATCCAATTGGATTTTTTAGTCATCTTCTTCAGTCATTTTGTAAACATGGATTATTTGACCTTGAAGGAACTTTAGTCGGCGACCTTGAAGTTGACCAACACCATTTGATAGAAGACACAGGAATTGTTTTAGGTCAATGCTTTGAAAAAGCATTAGGTAATTGTGCAGGAATTTATCGAGCAGGATGTTTTCTTTATCCAATGGACGAATCTCTTTTGCAAGCAGCAGTAGATTTTGGTGGTAGACCATTTTTAGTTTGTAACGCCTCGCTATCTGGAATTCCACTTGTTTGTATTGGAAAGAATGGGCAAGAATCGAGTTTTCAAACAGATTGCTTTGAAGATTTTTGGCAAGGCTTTGCAACAAACGCAAATTGTAATCTTCATCTTGATACAATTCGAGGAAGAAGCGACCATCACAAAATGGAAGGACTTTTTAAAGCTGCGGCGCGTGCAATTCGTCAGGCAGTTGAATTTGATTCGCGACGTAACGGAGAAATTCCAAGCACAAAAGGTGTTATTGTTTAATTCAATTTTATAAACTAATATTTCTTTCTTTTTTTTCGGAGAAAAATAATGGCACAAATTAAATCTATTGTTGTTTGGGGAGATTCAATCTTAAAAGGAATTATTTCGTCTGAAGATTTAAGACAAATAAGGCCGAGTTCAATTAATGCGCTTCAAATTGCTGGTGAAAAACTTGGAATCGAAATAAATAACAAAAGTATTTACGGAGCACACATTTTAAAACTGCAACAAACACAAATAAGAAATTTTAACAAAGGAATTAGTGAAGATGTTGCATTAATTGAAAGTGGAACTAACGATTGTGATTATGATTGGAACGATGTATGTTCAAAACCTTTTTCAGAAATTACACAAAAAGTTCCTTTGTCGCAATTTAAGAAAACTCTTTCAGAAATGATTGATTCTTGCCGTCAACATAAAATTACACCAGTTCTTGTTACCGCACCAGAACTTGTAGTTTCAAATTGGATAAAGTATATTGCAATCGGACTTGATAAAGAAAAAATAAATTCTTTTATTGAAAACGAACCTAATAAACTCTTACAAAATCAAGAAGAATATATGCAAGCGATTCACCAAATGGCAAAAGAAAAAAATGTTCAGTTAATCGATATACGTAGTCAGTTTAAGAAATCGCCAAATTCAAATTTATTAATGTGCAAAGATGGTGTTCATCCAAATATTGAAGGTCATAAATTTATGGCAGATATTTTTATACAACAACTTCCAAATATTAAAAAGGAATTTTTGTAAGCCTTAACAAACGAGGGCTGTCCAAAAGAATGGACAGCCCTCGTTTGTTGTAATTTTAATCTTACTCTTGCGAAGTAATTTCTTTATAGTAATCTGTAATATTTTTTCGCTTTTCTTTTGTATAAGAAATTGCAGTTCTTGGATGTTGATTCAACAAACCTGTAATAAGATATTGCGTATCATATCCCCATACAACTCCAGATTCTTTGAGAGGCATCATATAATCTTGCAAAAATTGAAGAACAGGATAAATTTTATATTTAGGATTTCTAAGGAATCCAAGAAGAGATTCCATTGCACAATTTCCAGCACCACGTCCCATCGACATATAAGTTGCATCAAGATAATCAACACCATCGCCAACACATTCGATTGTATTTGCAAATGCAAGCCGTTGATTGTCATGTGCATGAATTCCAAGTTTCTTGTTATACTTGGCTGCAAAATTACCAAATACATCACATATTCGTTCCATTTCCTCTGGGTAAATTGAACCATAACTATCCACAATGTAAATAATATTTGCCGGCGATTGTCCAATAAGTTCAAGTGCAGATTTTACATCGGCTTCTTGTGCAGTTGAAATGGCCATAATATTACAACTTGTTTCGTAGCCTTTTTTTGTACAATCTTCAATTACATCAATGGCTGCAGGAATTTCATTTAAATAAGTTGCGACTCTAATTAAATCAATTGGACTGTTTGCCTTTTCAATAATATCACGCTTATAATTACAACGACCAACATCAGCCATTGCCGCAATTTTAAGCTCAGTATTGTTATCTCCAACAATACTGTAAATAAACTCATCATCACAAAATTTGCATGGCCCAAATTTTTTTACATCAAAAAAATCTCTATCAGCTTTATATCCAAATTCCATTATATCAACGCCAGATTTTACATTTGCTTCGTAAAGTGCTTTTTCAAAACCTTCAGGAAAATAAAAACTGTTTACCAATCCACCATCACGAAGAGTTGCATCTACAACTTTAATATCTTTTCTAAATTGCATTAATTTATTGATATCTTTCATTTTCTCAATCCTCTTTTAACTCATTTTAAGTTTATTCTTACTATACATTAAAACATTTGAAGTTGGAATATGAATTTTCAAAATCTATTTTTTCCAAAAATCTTTGGTCAAGAACATAATCATAGTGTAAAGTTCAAGACGACCAGAAAGCATTACAAACATATAAAGCCATTTTAGTCCAATAGGCAAAAAACCAAAATTTGCATTCGGATTTAATTGTCCAAAAGCCGGTCCAATATTTCCAATCATCGAAAACGCACCAGTAAAAGCACTAAAAACATCAAGCCCCGCAATTGTTCCAGCAAAAGTTGTAATAAATGCTAAAATAAAATAAATTGTTACAAATGCGGCAACGTTAAAAACAACATCTTTTCTTCCCGCTTTTTGATTAAGCCGAATACTGAAAATTCCGTGTGGATGAAGAAGTCTCAAAACTTCATTTTTAAGTTGCTTTATCAAAATTACCCAGCGAACAACTTTAATTCCACCACTTGTAGAACCAGAAGAACCGCCAATAAAAAAAAGTGTAAAAATAAAAAATTGTGCAGCGGGAACCCAAGTTATATAATTACAAGTTGAAAATCCAGTTGTGCTAATAACCGAAACTACTTGAAATGCAGAATATCTCAATGATTTCCAAAAGTTAGAACAACTTGGAAGAATAAACAAAGCAATTGCAAAAATAGAAACAACTATAATTCCAACATAAGCTTTAAATTCGGAATTTGTTTTAACTTCAGAAAATTTTCTAGTAAACAAATAAAAGAAAAGATTAAAATTAACTCCCGCAAGAAACATAAAAAAAGTAATAATCCAATCAATTGCTGGACTGTTCCAATAAGCAATGCTTGCATTTTTCGTAGAAAATCCACCAGACCCAAGTGTCGAAAATGCATGACTTAATGCATCAATAAAATCCATTCCTGCAATTTTGAGAGAAATAAATAAAACTATTGTGAACAAAATATAAATCAACCACAGAACTTTTGCAGTCGTTGCAATTTTTGGAGTAACTTTGCCCTTTTCAGGACCAGTTGTTTCTGCCTTAATAAGTTGAAATCCGCCAACGCCTAAAAGAGGAAACAAAGCAACCGTCAACGCAACAATTCCCATTCCACCAAGCCAATGAGTTTCGCATCGCCATAAATTAAGACTTCGAGGTAAAATTTCGACATCAGATAAAATTGTTGCTCCAGTTGTCGTGATTCCAGAAACACTTTCAAATAACGCATCTGTTACCGATGGAAAATATCCTGAAAGTAAGAAAGGAATTGCACAAAATGCCGAACCTGAAATCCAAGCGAGTGCAACAATCACAAAAGTACTTTTTATCGTAAGCTTAATAGGTTGCTTTTTTGAAAAAAAATGAATTCCTAAAAATAACAACCAAGCGACAATCATTGGAATTACAAAAATCATATAATTCTCGCCACAACATAAAGCGGTAATTATCGGTATCAAATAAGTCGTTGCAATAATTGCCAAAATGGCAAAAATTATTCTGAAGAAATTTAAAACATTCATTTTATTTTACTCCAAAAGAAGCCAAAAGTTTATTTGCCTTATCAGAATCAACGATTATAATTAATTGGTCATTCACATCAAGATTTGTTGCTCCTGTTGGAATAACATAACCTTCAGTTCCTGCTTTTTTTACCAAAAGAACAAGGAATGTTCCAGGATTTGCAATTTGAATAAGTGTCTTTCCGACAATTTTTGAATTTAGGGGAAGTGTCATTTCCACAATTTCAAGAGTACCAGAACTAATTGTATGAACGCCAGTTACAGTTTTTCCACGAAGATGACTTAAAATACTATCAACGACTGCATCGCGCAAAGGAACAGGAACATCAACTCCAAGTTTTCTTGCGATTGCAGCAAACGGAGCACTTTCTACAAGACTTACAGTTTTGCCAACGCCAAGAGATTCAAGATATGCAGCACCCACCATATTAAGTTCATGATTATGAGTTGCACAAATTACAAGATCGTAAGTCGTAAGATTTTCTTCATAAAGAAAATTTTCGTCAGTAATATCGCCACAAAAAACTTTTGCTTCTGGAAATTTTTCTGAAGCCTCTTTTGCAAGATTTATATCAGAATCGATAATTGCAAAGTTTGAATTAATTCTTTTTGTTACGCCAAAAAGTCTTGAAAGAAAGAATTTCTTTTTTTCGGTAGCAAGTAATTTTTCTGCAATTTGAGTTCCAATTTTTCCAGCGCCTACAAGTGCAATTTTATCGATTGTTTCAACAACAGTTCCTGTAAGTTTAAGAATTTCTGCAATATCGCCTTTTTTTGTGAGAACGCCAATACTATCTCCAACTTCAAGTTCAGTTTGTCCACTCGGCAAAGTCGTAAAACCACGAGAATCAACATAACAAACTAAAAAAGGAATTTTGGTCATTGCACGCAAATTCTGTAAAGTTGCACCAGCAAATTTTGAACCTTTTTCTATATTTACACGCGTTAATTCATATTCGGAATTTTCAAATGTTACAACATCACTGACGGCACCGCTTTCTACTGCTTGAACAATCGCTTGAGCCGCTTCAACATCTGGATGAATCATATAATCAATTCCGTACAACGGGCGGCGATTTTCGGAAAAAGTTTCCGACTGTTTTTTGTGAACCTTTTCAGTGTTCATATAATAAGCAAAATTACGAACTCTCGCAATTTTCAAAACATTTGGATAAACTGCATCGACAAGCGAACAAGTAATCATATTAACTTCATCTTTTGGAGTTACGCAAACAAGTGCGTCCGCTTTTGCAATTCCAGCATCTTCAAGAGTTTCAAGACTATTTCCATCTGCATTGATAACTGAACAATCAAGATTGTTTGAAGCATGTCGTACAGTTTCTTCATCATTGTCAATCAAAGTAACTTCATTTTTTTCGTTAATTAAACGGCGAGCCAATTGAATCCCGGTAAAACCCGCACCTACAATTACTATCTTCATATTTTAATTAGAACATACCGATTTTTTTATGTCAATAAAAACAAAATTATGTTATATTACTTTTATGCAATCAGAAAAATTGGGAAATTCAAAAGCACAAATTTCACTTACACAAAAAAAACTTTCTTTTTTAACAGCGCTTTGTCTTTTTTTCTCTGCCATTGAATTTGCAATTCCAAAACCACTTCCATTTTTACGACTTGGACTTGCAAATCTTCCAATAATCATAAGTTTTTTTATTCTTCCGCCAGCACAAAGTATTGCACTGATGGCTCTCAAAGTTTTTGTTCAAAATCTTTTATCAGGAACTTTATTTTCATATACAATTTTATTTTCAATTTCTGGAACTTTTGCATCTGGACTTGGAATGTTAGTTCTTTACAAATTGTTTTATGAAAATCGCGATAACAATAAGCAAAAAATTTCGATTATAGGAATAAACCTTGCTGGAAGTTTTTTTAATTGTCTTGCACAACTTTTAGTTTCTTGGCTATTTTTATTTGGCACGAATACAATTTACATTGCGCCACTTTTAATCGGTTTAAGTTTTATAACAGGTTTGTTTCTTGGAATTTTTGCACAATATTTTGTTACTCATTCAAAATGGTTAAAACAAGTTCAAGAGGAAATTTAAAATGAAGCTTGCAATTCTTTGGAGTATCGTTTTTGTTTTAGCCATAATTTGCCTTATTTTAAAAAAACGAATTCGATGGATTTCTGCTATTATTTTAACTTTTACGATTACATTTTTTTCTATTCTTACACCACAAGGAAAATTGCTCGCAGAATTTTGGAACATTCACATAACTTCCGATTCACTCGAAAATGGACTTTTTAAAAGTGGAATTCTTTTAGCACTACAATTTTTTTCAAAAATTGTAATTTCATCAAAAATTCATTTTAAAGGAAAAGTTGGAATTTTCATAAATCGCGTTTTTGCCATTTACGAAAAATTGACGCAAGAAAAATTCCGAAAAAGCAATCAAGAAAATAAAAAACTAAAAAACATTTTTGATGCAATTGACGAAAGACTTATTTCCGTTTGGAATCAAGACATTTTATAATATAAAAAAA
>CAZOTD010000004.1:0-12423 GCA_964582685.1 uncultured Treponema sp.
GTATTAATTTTCCCCATGAGTAAAATTAAACCACAAAATTCAGAAACAAGAAAAAAATTTTTAAGATAAAATATAATTTGAGCAATTTTCATTTTTTATAAATAATTAAAAAAATTATTATTATTAAATCATCAATTTTATTGACATAATCTTTATAAAGTGCAAAATTCATATTATTAAAATAATTTTCTGGTGGAGAAAACAATGAAAAAAAATGGTTCGCAGATTATTACCGAATTACTCAAAATGCATGCAATCAATGTTGTTGCAGGAATTCCTGGTGGCTCGATTTTGCCACTTTATGATGAACTTACAAGAAGTGGAATTCAGCATATTCTCGTCCGCCAGGAACAAGCCGCAGGTTTTATCGCTCAAGGAATTGCTCGCACAACTGGAAAACCCGCAGTATGTTTTGCAACAAGTGGACCAGGCGCAATGAATCTTTTGACTTCAATTGCAGATGCAAAATGTGATTCAATTCCTATAATTGCGATAACTGGGCAAGTTAATACAACTTTACTCGGAACTGACGCATTTCAAGAAGCGGATACTTTTGGACTTTCGTTTCCGATTACAAAACATTCTGTAATGGTAAAATCTGCAAAAGAACTTCTTGAAGTTATTCCAATGGCTTTTAAAATTGCTACAAGTGGAAGACCAGGACCTGTTCTAATTGATGTTCCTCGAAATGTTCAACTTGAAGAAATTGAATTTGATTCGTTTCCAAAAATCACTTCCAAAAAACTTGAACCAAAATTTCGAGCGAACAAAAAAGAAATGGCAGACGCATTAAAAAAAATGTGCGAAACTCTTCTCCAAGCACACAAACCTATTATGTTTGCTGGAGGTGGTTGTAATAATTTTGCAACTGCAAAAGGAATTAAGGAACTTCTTGATGTTTACGAGATGCCAGTAGTTTCAAGTCTTATGGGAATTGGTGCTATTCCTTCAAACAGTAAAAATTATCTTGGAATGGTTGGTATGCACGGAAGCATTGCGGCAAACAAAGCAATTCACGATTGTGATTTAGTTCTCGCATGTGGAGTGCGTTTTGACGACAGAGCAATTGGACTTGCTTCAAAATTTTGTCCCAATGCAAAAATTCTTCATATTGATATTGATGCAGCAGAAATAAATAAAATTTTTAATGCTAGCATTTCGCTCGTTGCCGATACAGAATCAAGCCTTCCAGTTTTAACACAACTGCTTAGGGAAAATTCAAAAATTGCAAAAGAAAAATCAAATTCAAGAAATGAATGGCTCAATTCAATGTCATTACTAAGACAAAATTCTTTTAATGTCGAATGTGGAAAAGATAAAAAAAGTAAAGTTACAAATCCAAGATTTTTTATTGCAAACATTCCAGAAAAAGCAAAAGAAGCAGGACTCAAACCAGAAGATATTATTGTAACGACAGATGTTGGACAACATCAAATGTTTGCCGCTCAATACTATCCTGTTTTAGCACCACAAACTTTTTTAACTTCTGGTTCACTTGGAACAATGGGTTTTGGCCTTCCTTGTGCAATCGGAAGTGCGATTGCAAATCCAAAAAAACGAACTATTTGTATTTCAGGCGACGGTTCAATTATGATGAACATTCAAGAACTTGCAACACTTGCAGAGCAAAATCTTCCTGTAACCGTTATTGTATTTGTAAACGGAACTCTTGGAATGGTTTATCAACAACAAAAATATCTTTTTAAAAAGAATTATAGTGCTTCTGTTTTTGCAGAAAATCCAGACCTTCTTACAATCGCAAAAGGTTTTGGAATTGAAGCAATTGATGCCGATACTGACAAAGATTGGGCAAAAAAAGCATTTTCAAAAACTGGACGCAAACCTCGATTTGTAAAAGTTTCTGTCAGTTCTGAAGAAGATGTTCTTCCTTTTGTAAAAGCTGGAAAAGCAAATATTGACTCGATTAACTAATTCTTATTTGAATTGATTAAAAGTCAATTAATGACTTCACAAAATTGCAAAAGATAAAAAAAAATATTTTTCCATCGAAAAAAAATGTGATATAATTAATTGTTATTGTTGAAATACTTTTTTTTCAACAATGACAATATTAATTAAAATATGGTGAAAAATGAAAAAAATTCTTTCGATTTCTTCTAACGAAATAGTAATTAAAACTGTAAAAAATGCACTTGCTAAATTTGAAAAATATTTTAGTGGAGATTTTCTTTGGGAAACACATCAAATTATCAACTATGTAAATTATGAACTTCCAGAAATTAAAATATTAGATTACACATCTGAAGACACAGATTGTGAAACAATTCTTTCTACAATCAACGAAGATCCTTGGCTTCACTATGGTGGAATAATTGCAGTTTGCGAAAACAAAGGCAAAAAACAAACTCTTGAAGAAATGAAAGATTCAAATATACTTTGTGTTCTTACACTTTCTGAATTTAAACAGAACTTTGAAAAGTTACTCAAATTAATTCTTGCAAACCAACAATTTATTTTTCATCGTGGTATGCAAAAAGATTTTACAAGTGAAGAATCAGGTTCTTTCTCATTTGAAAATAATCTTCTTGACATTCATTTCTATTCTAGTTTCCTTGTAAGTTATCTTTACAATACAAATAGAATTTCAACGGCAGATAGATTTAATCTTCAAATTGCACTGTCGGAACTTTTAAACAACGCGCTAGAGCATGGCAATCTTGAAATTTCGTATGAAGAAAAAACAAATTGGATGGAAAAAAATGGTGAAATTATTTCTCTCATCGAAAAGAAAAGGCATTTACCAAAATTCCAAAATCGAAAAATCTCTATCTCGTACATTTTAAATCAAAACTATTGTTCTTTTACAATTCACGATGACGGAGATGGATTTGATTGGAAAAAATATATTCAAAAAACAACACAAGAAACGACAGAACTTCACGGACGAGGAATTCAACTTTCTAGCCAAATGCTTGAATCAATTTCTTACAACGAAAAAGGAAATGAAGTTACTTTAAAAATTAAAAGTCAGGAAAATTCCTCAAACAATATTCCTGGCGTTATGCGAACTTTTGAAACAATTGATTTTAAAGATCGCGAAATTGTTTGTCGCGAAAATGACCAAACAAACGATCTTTATTTTATTGTTGCAGGAAAATATGCAGTTTATTCTGGGCGCAAACTTGTTTCCGTTCTCACTCCAAACGATATGTTTATCGGCGAAATGTCTTTTCTTTTGAATGATAGAAGAAGTGCTACAATTCTTGCAAGCGGAAATTGTAGACTTATTAAAATTCCGAAAATCGCTTTTCTCGATATGATTAAAAAAAATCCGCATTATGGAATTTTTCTTTCAAAAATGTTAGCTCAAAGACTTTTTAACCAAACGCAAAAAACTATTGAATTAAAAAAACTTTTGGCCCAAGAAAAAGTGGAAAACTAAAATGTCATTAAATTGTAATGAAATTAATCTAACACTTTTTGAACTTAATCTTGAAGGCGCATTTATTCAAGATATTGTCCAGCCAGGATTTGACACACTTGCACTGTACACATACAAAAATTCACAAGCAAAAACTGTTTTAATTTGCACAGCACAAAACAGTTGCCGAATTAACGAAACAAAAAAGAAAATTCCAAAAAATGAAAAACCTCTTAGATTTATGGAATTTTTAAAATCTAAAATTAAAGGTTCAAAAATAGTTTCTTGCAAACAACTAGGTTTTGAGCGTGTTGTAAAAATGGAACTTACACACATTAATGATAAATTCATTATGTATATAAGATTGTGGGCAAACGCTGGCAATGTAATTCTTTGTGATGAACAAGGCAACATTCTTGACTCAATGTTTCGCCGTCCAAACAAAGACGAGATAACTGGAGGAAAATACACAGAACCAGAAATTCAAAGTAGTAGCAAAAAAGATTTTCCAATTCGGGATTTTTCAGAACTCAAACAAGAATACAATAAAAGCGACCAAGCAAAATACAAAAAATTTGAAGATTTATCGTTTAATGAAAAACTTGATATTTTTTACAGCGAACACGCTGCAACTTTAAGTCGCCAAGCACTTCTTGAAAAAGCAGAAAAATGGTTTAATGAACATCATTCTAAACTTGTTACCGCACTTGAAAAACTTCAACAAAAAAAACAAGATTTTAATAATGCTTATCAAAAAAAACATCAAGGCGATTTAATTCTTTCAAATGCAGCTAATATTCAAATCGGACAAAATTATCTTGAATGCACAGATTACGAAACTGAACAACTTGTAAGAATCAAACTTAATCCAAAACTTTCTGCTTTTGAAAATGCGCAATTGCTTTACGATTCATACAAAAAAGAAGTTTCAGGACTTGAACAACTTGAAACAGAAATTCAACTTTCAAAAAATAAAATTGCTCGACTTGAAAAAGAATACAACGCAATTAAAAATGAAACAAATCCTGTAAAAATTGAGCAAATGCTTCGAAAAGACACAAAGCCAAAACAACAAGAAAAAAAATCCCATCCGGGCTTAGATTTTAATATTGACGGTTGGTATATTCTTGTAGGCAGAGATGCAAATGAAAATGATGAACTTTTAAGACATTATGTTCGCGGAAGTGATATGTGGTTTCATACAAGAGATTGTCCAGGCGGATATGTTTTTGTAAAACATAGGGCAGGAAAAACTATTCCACTTGAAATTATGCTTTATGCAGGAAATCTCGCAATTTACTATTCAAAGGCTAGAAAAAATGGCAAAGCTGATTTATATTATACACAGGTAAAATATCTTCGCCGTGCCAAAAATGGACCAAAGGGACTTGTGATTCCCACTCAAGAAAAAAATATTAGCATTACTCTTGATAAAAAACGACTAGCACGACTTGATACAATTCACCAAGAACAAATGAGCATCTAAAGAGGTTTTCTCCATTGAACAAAAAAAGTAAAAATAAAATATCCGACTACAAATCTAGTACAACAGTTTTATTTGTTTTTCTCAATCCTGATGTATTTTTAACTGCAGTTTCTTTTTTAAAAACTGTTTTTGTTAGTTTTTTCATTACACAATTTGCTCGGAAATTTGGTTTTACAAAAACACCAATTGCCAAAGTTGACAATGAACTTGATCAAAAAATTCCTTTTACACCTTCAAAAGTTGGCACATACATTGATTTTGTTCCATTTTGGATTAGACCTTTGTCGATGCTTATTAAAAGACTTGGTTACAAAAATGCAAAGCCTTATGTTATTGATTTTCTAAAGAAAATAACACTTGCATATTCATCAGCGGCAAAAGTTTATAAAATCTGTATGAGCACAACAGATCGACCTCGTTATCACAAACTTTTTTACTTTCGTGTAATTCATTTTTTTGACCCACATTATTTTTGCGTCCCAAGTCTTCACATTTGCGTTATAAGTCTTGTTTGGACCTTTTACCGAGATGCTTTTGCTAAAATTAAAGAAATTCCAGAGGAAGATAAAAAAAATTACCTTGATGAAATTTACAACCGTGCAATCGAAATTGCCGAAGCAGTTCTTTATATAAAACAGCACAGCGTAAATTGCATTCCAGCAGCACTTTATATGATGACAGTTTTAATTCGTCCTAATTTTACTGCTGAAGATGGAATTCAATTTCTTTGTGATATGTTTGTTAAAACTAACATTCCAATTGAATCGCAAAGAGAACTTAAAGATTATATGTATTATATTTTTGAAAGATTTTTACTTGTCGGAATTTCTGATGACAACTGGCTTTCTCCAATCAAAGCTTGGCTTAAAGAATATTGCATTAATTCAAACCAAACTCAGATTGCAAAAAAAATTATTTGATTAAAAAACTTTTTTAAACCTTTTCCTTTTTTTTATACAAACTCGCACTTCCAGATTGTTTCTTTTTTGTACGAGAATTTGTACGATTAGTTTTTTTGGAATTATCAAGTCTTGAACCTTTTGAAGAAGATTCATTTTTTAAAGTATTTTCTGATTTTGAATCAATGTGAACGTGAACAATTTTTTTATCTTTCTTTGAAAGTTCTAAAAGTTTGAGAGCAGATTGTTTTGGAAGATTTAAAAGTGTAAACGTAGAAGCAACATCAATTTTATCAACTTGATGATTTGGAATATGAAGAAGAGAACTAAAATACTCAGAAATTCTTTTAGCATTGTAACCATCTTTTTTTCCAAGTTGAACATAAAGTCGGACTTGATTTGGTTTTACCGAAACAACACGATTTTTGCGACTTTTTCCTTGTTCTTCTACAATAGGTTTAATCTTTTCATAACGCTTTTTATCGATTGATTTTCCGTAAAGCACATTAAGAACTTTTGTAAGAATTTCAATTGTGTCTTGTTCTTTTGCAAGTTCAATTGCCATTTGCGAAAAATATTCATCAACCTTTTCTTTTTTTGAAATAGAAACTTTTAAGTTTTCGAGTAAGCGATTTTTCTTTGCTTCAAGAACTGTATTAATGTCCGGAATTTTTTCTTCAAGCAATTCGCCTTTACTTGCTTTAGCAACTCTAGATTTTAGAAATCCAAGTTTTCGTTTTTCAGATGGAGTTACAAAAGTTACTGCCATTCCAGTTGAACCTGCTCGTCCAGTTCGTCCAATACGATGAACATAAGTTGAAGCATCAAAAGGAAGTGAATAATTAACAACATGACTAAGACCAGAAATGTCAATTCCACGAGCGGCAACATCAGTTGCAACAAGAATTCTTGTTTTTTTATTTCTAAAACGACTTAATACTTTTTCGCGCTGGCTTTGAGGAATATCTCCGTGCAACGCGGCAACTTCATAGCCTTTTTCATCAAGCATTTTTGACACAACATCTGCATCGCTTTTTGTCTGAGTAAAAACAAGCCCATAAAAATCAGGACTAATGTCAATAAGACGAACAAGTGCTTCAATCTTATCACTTTCACGAAGAACCCAATATTTTTGTTCAATTAAAAGAGGTTCTTCAAGAACTCCCTCTTCTTCAACAATTTCATATTCACCCATAAATTTTTGGGCGATTTTTAAAATCGCTGGTGGCATCGTTGCACTAAAAAGGAGAACTCGGCTTTCAGAATTTGCCTTACTAAAAATTTCTTCGATGTCATCGATAAAGCCCATATCAAGCATTTCATCGCCTTCATCAAGAATAAAATATTCAATTTTTGTCAAATCGAGAACACCACGCTCAAGAAGATCTTTTACTCTACCTGGAGTTCCTGTTACAATATCAACGCCACGTTTAAGTTCACGAATTTGTGCTTGCATACTTGAGCCTCCGTAGACAACACAAGTATGTGGATATTCACTTTGCGAAAATGATTGCATTTCGGTTGCAGTTTGAACTGCAAGTTCGCGAGTTGGTTCGAGAATTAAAGCACGAACATAATTTTTCTTTTCTCTCAATTGTTGAACTAAAGGAAGTCCAAACGCAGCAGTTTTTCCAGTACCAGTTCTTGCACGAGCAATGACATTTGCATCTCCTCCTAAAAGACGAGGAATTGCAAGGACTTGAATAGGAGAAGGAATTTTGAAACCTTTTTTTTCAATTGCTTCAAGCGTAATTTCGTCTAAACCTAAATCTTGAAAACTAATTACGTCATCTGCTTCTTCTTGATTTTCTGAAATATCTGAATAAGAAATAATTTCACCTTCTAGTGAAATATTTTGATTTTCAATTTTTTCTAAATTACTTTGATTTTTTTGATTAAGTGATTTCTTCATAAATATGAAGTTAATCATAAATTAAAAGTTCAATCGTTGCAAGAGACCTAATTCTATGTTATAATGCGAAACATGGCTAAGTCAAGAATTAGGACAGAATTTAAAGTCAATCAACAAATTGTTTACCCAAGTCAGGGTGTTGGAAAGATTACAGAAATCTTTGAAAAAGAATTTAATAGCGAACTTGTCGCATACTATAAGATTTATCTTGAAGTATCAGATATGATTGTTATGGTTCCAGTTAATAATGCAAAAGAACTTGGAATCCGTGCAATTGTCGAAGCAGCAGAAGCAAAAAAAGCACTCAATATGCTTGCCGAAGATTTTGAACCTATAACATCGGATTGGAAACTTCGTTATCAAATGAATCTTGAACTTCTCAAAAAAGGAAGCATTGCTGATATTGCAAAAATTGTTCGCTGTCTTTATAACAGAAGCAAAGTTAAGGAACTTCCAATTCAAGAACGCAAACTTTATGATTCAGCAAAACAACTTCTCGAAGACGAAATATGTTTTGCTTTAGGAAAATCTGAAAAAGAAATCGAAGCGATGATTCATGAAAAACTTGAACCACCAGGAGCGGTTCAAAAAACAAGACATATCATTGCACAAGATGATGACGACGACGATGATTTTGACATGGGCGATGATGATGACAACAAAAAAAGAAGACGCTTGCATGATGAAGATGATGATGACGACGATGATGAAGATGATGACACAGAATCATTAGATGAATCAGAAGAAGATTTTGATGATGACGAAGACGACGATTATAAATAAAAATGAGCAGTAACCAAATTGCATTAATAATCGTTGCAGCTGGTTCGTCAACAAGAATGGGCAATCAGATAAAAAAAGAATATCTTCCTTTAGGAAATGAAACAGTTCTTTCCAAGGTCGCTCTAACTTTTTTAAAAACAAATAAAATAAATTCGATTGTTATTGTTGTTCCTAAAAATGACAAGCAAAAAGCTAAAACACTTATCGCAAAAAGTACTGAACTTTCTGATTTACTAAAAAAACTAGAAATCATTCCGTCTTTTATTATAGGTGGTTCTTCTCGACAAAAATCAGTTTTTAATGCACTTGAATTTTTAAATTCCTTACAAGATAAACCAGATTATGTTTTAATACATGATGGGGCTCGACCATTTATTTCACTTAATCTTGCGATTGCATCTTGTAATTTCACAATAAAGTATGGAGCAAGTGTTCCTGCGATAACTCCAATTGATACACTCAAAGAAGTTGATTCAAAAGGATTTATTACCAACCATCTTGAAAGAAAAACCTTGCGTTGTGTTCAAACGCCGCAAGGCTTTTCATTTTCAGATATTTATGCATGTCATAAAAAAGCTTCGCTTGAAAAAAAAGAATTCACCGATGATACAGAAATTTATGATCTTTATTCTGGAAAAAAAACTTTTGTATTTGATGGTGAATTTGAAAATAAAAAAATAACTTATCAATGCGATATTTCATCGTACAAAAATATTCAACGTATTCAAGAAGAAAAAAAGATGTTTAGAACAGGAATCGGTTACGATAAACACAGACTTGTTGAAAATCGAAAATTAATTTTAGGCGGAATTGAAATTCCTTATGAAAAAGGAGAAGACGGACATTCTGATGGAGATGCTGTGCTTCATGCAATTGCAGATGCACTTTTAGGAGCAAGTCATTGTGGCGATATTGGAAGTTTTTTCCCTGACACAGATTCTGCTTACAAAGATGCCGATTCAAAAAAACTTCTCTCTATCGTTTGGAAAACTATAAAAGAAAATGGATTTTCTCTTGAAAATCTTGATGTTGTCATTATACTTGAAAATCCGAAATTTTTGCCATATCGACAAAAAGTAATAAACTCAATTGCACAAACTCTCGATGTTGACTCAGAAAAAATTTTTGTAAAAGCAAAAACTGGAGAAAAACTCGGAGATGTCGGCAATGGAAGTTGCATTGAAGTTTTTGCAATTTGCTTACTTTCAAAATAATTAAAAAGTGCACCACAAAAATTGAACTTTACTTGTTCAACTTTTGTGGTGCACTTTAAGTTTCTATTTTTTTTATTCTGGCAATTCCAAAACTAGTTCAACTTCAGACAAAGTTATTGAAAGATTTGCCGCAATTTCTTCGTTAGACCAACCTTGTCGTTTTAGAGCATGTATATTATCACGCATTCTTGGACTTAAACCACGAGTTGAACTTTTTGTCGAAGTTTGTGCTTTTGGTTTTGTTCCAGTTTCAGAAATAGTTTTAAGCGCAGCAAGTTTTCCATCGATACTTTTTGAAAGATTTGCAATTCTCTCTTCTGCACGAGCAAGTCCATCACGACCATTTTGGAGTTTTGCAATTTTTTCTTCTGCGTCTTTAACCATACCATTAAGTAAATCAAGTCGTTCAACTGCAACATCGATATGTTTTGTATTTTTAAGCAATGTATCAACATTTGCCTGAACATCTTTAATTTCTTCTGGTAAAGATTGAACTTGTCTGTTTGCATTTCCAAGTCGTTGTTCAAGTTCTTTAAGTTGTTCAAAAGATTTATCAACATCGACAGAAACTCTATCAATAACTTCAGATTTTTTATCAAGTCGTTCGTATGTCAGAGAAATATCAGTTAGAGTTTCTTGAAAATCACGAACCTTAACTTCCATTGTTTGAAGATCATCGCTTGTTGACTGAAGTTGTCTAATTCTATCGTCCATTGTTCCAGACATTACAATCAGTTTATTAAAATCTTTTTCAAGGTTATCAATTTGTTTTCGCGCTGTGTTGAATTTTTCAAGACGTGCTTCGGCTTCACCGTTCATATTTACAAGTGCATCAAATTGATTTGTAAATGCTTCAGCAGCAACTTTAAATCCATCAAGTTTTTCAAAATTAAGTGACAGAGAATTAATTTCTTCCTCGAGTTGTTTTCTCATATTTTCCGCTTTTTCAAATACAGACATTTGAGATTCAACATCTTTTACTTCTTTATTCAAATCATGAATTCTTGCTTGAATATCATTTTGATCATTTTGCATTTTCAAAACCATATCTGAATGACGGACACGATTATCGTTAGATGCCTTTTCAATTTGATCTAAGAGAGAGCGAATCTTCTTTTCTGAATTATCGTTTTGAACTTTAATTCGTTCTTCAGTTGTATCAAGCATTTTTGTATACATAGTTTCAAGTTGAGAAATAATTTCGTTAGATTTATCTTTGTATTCTTGAAGAGAAGTATTTGTTTTACTATCAAGATCATCAATTGAATCTTTTATTTCTTCTTGCCTACTCATAGTTTCAGAACGATATTGTTCAACTAAAGAATTAAGTTCTGTTTTAACCTCTTGAGTTTTTTCTTCAGCAACAGTTTTTAAGCCATCAAGTTCATCTGTATAAATAATTTTTTGTTCTGCAAATTGTTCAGCAATTTGCTTTTTCCACTCTGCAAAATCTTCAATTGCTTCGTCGATTTTTGTAGTGCTAATATTGCGCCGTTGCTCAAGTTCATCTTTGTAATCTTCAAGTTGATTAAGAAGTTCTTCTTGTTTTTGCTCAAGTTCCTCTTGAATTTTTGCTGCATGCTTTTCTGTTTCAATTTTGAGAGTTTCATCGGAAGTATTAACAGCAGTTTCAAGTTCAGCTTTATATTGGTCAACAAAATCACGAACAGCGTTTTGCATCTGTGCAATTTGTGCAGCGATTTTTTCATCAGAAGCATTAACTTGAGCAGAAATTTTTTCAATCTTTTCCATTGCATCAGTTTCAACACTTGAAGTAAATGTTTCAACTTTTGAATTAACATTTTGCTGAAAGTCATCAAGTTCTTCTTGAATTTTATCTCCACGATTTTTAAGGTCAACAGTAAAATCATTTTCAAATGTTGAAAGTTTATCAGAAACGTTGTCAATTGTTTGCTTTTTAAGTTCGTCCAAATGTTCTTCAAGTTCAGAAATTTGAAGTGCAAGACTATCTGATTGAACTTTTGTTGCATCAGTAAATGTTTTAAAATCAGCCATTACATGTTTTTGAGTTTCTTCCATTGCTTTGTAAAGAACTTTTTCAAGTTGATCTATATCTTGACCACTTGTATTAAGTCTTTCGAATCTGTATTCCATATCTTTTTTGTATTGCTCAAGTTGTTTGTCAAGTTGAAGAATATTCTCTGACTGTTTTGATTCGTAAATTGTTGATACTTTTTTAATTGCATCTTCTAGTCGTTTATTAACTTCTGCAATTTTAGTTGACGCTTCTTGTTCAAATTTGACAATAGCCAATTCAACTGCTTCTTTGTGAGCATCAACTTCTTTTCCACTTTCTTTTGCTTCTGCAACAGCTTCTTGGCAACTTTCTTTAAGTTCAACGATTGCCAATTTTGCATCTTTTGCCATTTCCGCAGTTTGTGTTTTTAATTCTGCAAGATTTTGTTTGATTGTATCTTGCATTGTATGAATTTTTTCTTCAACGTTTGTTTTAAAAGTATCAATATGATTTTTTGCAGTAGTTGTATATTTTTCGTATGCCGCTTTTTCTTTTTCATCTGCTTTATTGATTGCATCTTCAAACAAACTGTCATAACGTTGCTTGATTTGTGAAACTTGCTCGTCAAGAGTTGTTTGATTTTGTTCAAAAGAATTAAAACTAGATTCGCATTCATTTTTAATAGATGAAACTCGTTCATCAAGTTCACTGTCAAGAGTTGTAACTCGCTCATTAAGTTTATTGTCAAGAGATGAAATACTTTCTTCAA
>CAZOTD010000004.1:12523-29276 GCA_964582685.1 uncultured Treponema sp.
ACTTTCTTCAAGTTTATTGTCAAACGTTGAAATGTTTTCCTCAAGTTTATTGTCAAACATTACAACACGTTCATCAAGGCCATTATTAAAAGACGAAATACGTTCCTCAAGTTCATCGTTAAAAGATGAAATGCGTTCATTAAATCTATTGTCAACAGAGGAAATGCTTTCTTCAAGTTTGCTATCAAGAGTTGCAACCCGCTCATCAAATTTATTGTCAAGAGTTGAAATATTTTCTTCAAGTTTATTGGCAAGCGTTGTAACTCGTTCCTCAAGGTCGCCACTAAAAGATGAAACGTGTTCATCAAGTTCAGTATTGAGCGTTGAAATATTTTCTTCAAGTTTATTACTAATAGTTGTAACGCTTTCTTCAAGTCTGTTATCGAGAGTTGAAATTCGCTCTTCAAGTTCCTTTTTTAAACTTGCTTCTGCTTCATCAACTTGTGCTTTATAAGCATTTGAACGCTCTTGTGCGAGAACGCTAAGTCTTTTAAAAGCATCGTCTTCTAGTGTTTCAATTTTTTTTGCCGCAGCGGAATAAATTCCTGCTACATCACTATTAATTTTCTTGCAAACTTCGTCATATTGATTAACGGCATCTTTTGTAGAATTTTCTATTTTCTGTGAACGTTCATCATATTTTTTTAGCAATTCCGCTCCAATGAGTTTCAATTGTTCACCATTACGTTTTGAAAATTCTTGAATCACAATAGGAATTTGTTTTTCTAATTTTGCAATGCTCGTTTTACTTTCAGAAATACGTTCGTTAACTTTGCCAACATAATTTGATTCATTTTTGATTTTTGTAAGATTTTCTTCTACTACGGCAGTCATTTCAGAAAGTGAATCAATTTTTGTTCCGTAAGAATTTATTTTTTGCTCGATTGCTTGAATTGTGCTCTCATCATTTTTAAGAGATAAAAGCATTTTATTAAATTCTTCAATTTGAAGTTCAAGCTTTTTTACTGCGGCAACGGCTTGTTGCTGTTGACCATCAAGTTCCGCAGAATGCATTTTTATCTGCTTTGCTTTTTCTCCAAAATACTTTTCAAATTCGTCTTGACGCTTATCAGCATAGCGTTTGACCTTTTCCATTGAATTGTTGTCTTTATCAATTAGCTTTAATGAAACAGTAAAAATTACAGACAACGCTACAGAAATAATAACAATTAATAGTGTATTCACTTTTTCCCACCCAAAAAGTTTTATATATTATTCTAACACAATTTTCAAAAATTGGCGATAGTTTTTAATACATATATCTGCTTGTTTTAGCGGAAGATGTAAAAGCTGCCTCCACCAAGGCAAAATGTAGCAAGTTTTCATTCCTGCATTTTTCGCTCCAAAAATATCACATCGTTTGCTATTTCCGACATACAAAAAATTTTTTGCAGGAATTTTCATTTTTTGGCACATAATTCCAAAAGGATATTTTGAAGGTTTCAAAGCACCAATTTTTTCGGCACTAAAAACTCCGTTGCAATAAGGAAGGACGCCCCAAATATCGCCTTTTTGTTCTGGCGGGAAATCAGAAAGAATTGCAATTTCGTAACCAGCTTCCTTAATTTTTGCAAAAGTTTGAACAATATTTTTATAAGGTTTTATCTTCTTAAAAACTTCAGGATAAACTTTATAAACGAGTTCATTAATAAGTTTTTCTGCTTCTGGTGTTGTACAATGCATACGTTCAGAAAGAAGAATTGCTTGATAATGATACAAGTCAGGAAGTGGAGCTACACGTCGAAGTGATTCTCTAACTTTTCCATAATTAATAAAAAACTTAAGATGCCTTAGGACATGCCAAACAATTCTTACATTAAACCTAAACGCAGGATACAAAGTTCCATCAATATCAAAGGCAATAACTTTTACATCGTTTAACATTGCTTTATTCTACCATATTTTATAACCATCCTTATACTTCCGACGAAGCACAAGTTTTACATTGTTTTATTCTACCATATTTTATAACCTATATAAAGACTTATTTATTTGAAATTGTCATCGGATAAAAAGTTGCCGAAGTTTTTACTCTTGTCAAATGAACAAAGCAATCTCGATTTTTTACAAGCATCTTTTCAAAATCATTATAACGAATTTCTTCGCCGTCCATAAAAACTACAATTCTAAAAATTCCATTTGAATCAAACAAAGGAATTATCACGGCTGCATCATTAAAAACTTTAACTTCGGGAGATTTTCTGTCAGTTTGACGAATCGCCGCAAGAAAAAAATATTCAGGTTCTGTAACAGCAAGAACATAAAGAAGTGCCTTTAAGTTATCTGGTTGATAACCTGTATTTTTTATATAACCAGCAGTATTTGTAATTCCATTTTTTCCATAAACAGCAGTAAAAGGTTCTTCCTTTACATCAACGCCAGTGTCTTTGTAAAGATAAGTTTTTTTTGCTCGTACAGATAGCGCTGCCGCTGCAAGATTTCGAGTCCAATCCAAACTAAAATTTGTATTCAAAGATTCATTAAGCGTTCCTTGAAAACCTGTCGACATATATTCTACAGTAGGCTCAATAAGAGGAATTCGTTTAAGATAACTTCCTGCGATTGGTTCTACAATTCCGTCAACGACCCATTTTACAAAACCACAAGAAGAAAGAACAAGTTTATTTTTATTGCTTTCTTTGCATAAATGTGGAATTCCTTTTTGTATTGAAATTGATTTTCCGTTTTCGTCATACATTGCATCATCTTCATAAGCAATGTTAGAAAGATTCGCCCGAATTGTTTCTATCATAATTTGGCTTTCTTCTTCTGGATTTTTTATGTATGCTGAATATTTCCAAGGAAGCGAATTTTTTGTCAAGTCATAAATTTCTGCAATGCTACAAGTCAAAAGTTTTTCAAAAGGAATTCCCACTGGAACATTTTGCGTAGCAAAAGAATTAAAAATCACAAAATCAGCGACAGTAATATTTTTTTGTGGATTAAATTGAATGTAAACATCTGTATTTTTAGAAACATAATAACGAATATAAAGAGGCTCTCCATTGTCTTTACTTCGTGCATACATCCAAGAACCAAATGCGTTTACAGGATATGCGTCTTCTGTAATTGTATGGATGCCTGAACTATCATATACATCAATTTTTACTGACGCTTGTGGTGAAACATAAATTATAAAAATATCATTTTGTTCTTCAAGACTAATTTGAAAACTTTCGCCTACTTTATTTTTTCTGATTTGGGCATTTTGCATTCGGATAACATCAAGGTCTTGATGAAACCACTGCTCAACAATTTCCGCTCTAATCTCTGAGGAATCTGGAATTCCAAGACGATTGTATTCTGCATATACAGAAAAAGTCATCAACGCAAAAACTGCGGTTAATATTGAAAAAGTTTTTTTATCAATTTTCATTTATTTCTCCCATCAAAGTTTTGGCGTAAAGCTTGAAAATAAAATTAGTTATCTACTGGTGGCATAAAAGTTGAATCTATAGGTTCAGGGTCTACAAAAACGCTAGCACCTTCTGCAAGTCGAACTTGGGGCTCCACAATGTCATATCCTTTTCCATTCCAAACTTCAAGTTTACCTTCATCATTTTCATCTGGATGTTTTCCAGCTGGCGCATTAGAAAGCAACAATTTAAGTCTGTTCAATTGATTGACTTCAGAACTTCCCGGGTCATAATCAATCGCGCTAATATTGCTTTCTGGATAACGACGGCGAAGTTCTTTTATCATTCCCTTGCCAGTAACATGATTTGGTAAACATGCAAATGGCTGGACACACGCAATACTTGGAACTCCAGAATGAATAAGCTCAACCATTTCAGCAGTTAAAAACCAACCTTCACCTGTAATATTGCCAAGTTGAACAATATCATCAACACTTTCCATCATCTTATAAATTGAATTTGGAGGATCGAATCTGTGTGATTTGCTAAGATATTTTTTCATCTTATTGCGATACAATTCCAAAAACCAAACAAAAAGTTTTGCGTTACGCTCAGTCTTTTTTGGAAATGCAAGTTCTTCATGGCGAAAAATTCCTGTTGAAAACGAATAGAAAAAGAAGTCTGCTAAATCCGGCATTACACATTCTGCACCTTCTGCTTCAATTGTTTCAACAATTTTGTTATTTGCAGTCGGATGGAATTTTACAAGAATTTCTCCAACTACTCCAACGCGAGGTTTTTTAATTGGGAGAAGAGGAAGTCTATCAAAATCTTTAATTATATTTTTAAGCAACTTGTGATATTTTCTTATTGAAATTGATTTTAATGCAAGTTCGGCTTTGGCACTCCATTTTTCGTAAAGTGCATCTGCACTTCCTGGCGTTTTTTCGTAAGGACGTGTTCTGTAAAGAACACGCATAAGAACATCACCAACCATAACCGCCATAAGACAACGATGAAGTAATATTGGCGTAATTTTAAAACCTGGATTTTTTTCAAAACCTTGTGCACTTAAAGACAATACAGGAATATGTCCCCACCCAGCATCGTTCAATGCTCGACGAATAAAACCGATATAATTTGTCGCTCTACAACCACCGCCTGTTTGAGTAATTATAAGCGAAGTATTATTCAAATCATATTTTCCAGATTCGAGAGCGGCAATCATTTGTCCTGCAACTAAAATCGATGGATAACAAGCATCGTTATTTACATATTTCAATCCTGTTTCAACTGCTTGAGGATCAACAGCATCAAGAATCACAAAATTGTATCCGCAATATTCAAATGCTTTTTGCAAAATTCTAAAATGAATCGGCGACATTTGCGGACCAATGATTGTATGCTTATATTTCATTTCTTTTGTAAATACTTGTCGATTATATGCGGCAGATTTTACAGTAACTTGTTTGTGATTACGCTCCCGTTCTTTAACTGCCGCAATAAGAGAACGAATCCTAATGCGAACCGCACCAAGATTGCTTCCTTCGTCAATTTTAATGAGAGTATACATTCTTCCTTTTGATTTCATAATTTCGTCAACTTGATCTGCAGTAACAGCATCAAGTCCACAACCAAAACTTGTAAGTTGCACAAGTTCCAGATTTGGCATTTGTGCAACAAAACTTGCCGCTCGATAAAGCCTATTATGATAAACCCATTGATCAATAATACGAAGAGGTCTTTCGATTGCACCGAACTGTGCAACAGAATCTTCGGTAAAAACTGCAAGTCCAAGTCCATTAATCATTTCAGGAATTCCATGATTTATTTCTGGATCAAGATGATATGGACGACCTGCAAGTACAATACCATTCACGCCATTGCGAATAATTGTTTCAAGTGCTTCTTCACCTGCTTGCTTTACATCATCACGGAATTTTTCTTGTTCCGCCCAAGCAGCTTCTACTGCTTCCATTACCATTTCAAAAGAAATAGATGGAAAGTGCGGATGCAATTCTTCAAACAAACGATAGCCAAGTCGTTTTTTGTCATAAACAGGAAGAAATGGATCTAGATAAAGAATACTTTTATCTTGGCGAAGCGAATCAATATTATTACGCAAAACTTCAGGATAGCTTGTTACAATCGGACAGTTGTAGTGATTGCCAGCACCAGAATCTTCTTGCTTTTCGTAAGGTGCACAAGGATAAAAAATAAATTTAACGCCCCATTGCAAAAGTGATTCAAGATGACCGTGCGAAATTTTTCCTGGATAACAAACTGATTCAGATGGAATTGATTCAAGTCCTTTTTCGTAAACATTGCGAGTTGAACGCGGAGAAAGTCGAACTCTAAATCCAAGTTTTGTAAAGAAAGTAAACCACAAAGGATAGTTTTCGTACATATTTAAAATACGAGGAATTCCAACATCTCCCATTGGCGCATTTTCTGGGCTAAGAGGAACATAATCAAATACACGCTTATATTTCCATGCAAACAAATTTGGAATTTCATCATGTTCATCGACTTTAATATTTGTGTTTGCCTTATTACTTGCATCAATAATTTGTGTATCACCACCAATGTCTAAACCGCGCTCACATCTATTTCCTGTAACAAAAGTTCTCGCAATTTCAAGACCATCATTATTTTTAGAACGGAAAGTATTAATTGTCAAAAGGCAGTTGTTCTGACATTTGCCACAACGTTTTAAATCAAGGTCAACATGAAAATTTTCAAGTTGTTCAAGAGTAGCAATATTTGAACGAACATCGTGAATAGTTCCAGCAGGTTCGCCTGGTTTTGGAGCCATCAAGTCAACCCATTGATCATATGCGATTAAAGCCGAACCATAAGCACCCATAAGACCTGCAACATCTGGACGGAATACATTTACACCAGCAATTTTTTCAAATGCACGTAAAACTGCATCGTTAAAAAAAGTTCCGCCTTGAACTACAACTTTAGTTCCAATGTCGCTTGCTTTGCGAAGTTTGATAACTTTGAATAATGCATTTTTAATTACAGAATAAGAAAGTCCAGCAGAAATATCAGCGACAGTTGCACCTTCCTTTTGTGCTTGCTTTACTCTGGAATTCATAAACACAGTACAGCGACTTCCAAGATCGACAGGCTTTTTTGCCATCAATGCAATTTGTGAAAATTCCTTGACATCCATTCCCATTGTACGCGCAAAATTATCAAGAAACGAACCACAACCTGAAGAACATGCTTCGTTAAGTTGAATCGAAACAATTGCACCATCTTTCATTCGCAGACATTTCATATCTTGTCCGCCGATATCAAGCAAAAATTCAACTCCTGGAACAAAAAAATCTGCTGCCCTAAAATGTGTAATTGTTTCAACTTCGCCAGCATCAACGCCTAAAGCCGCTTGAAACAATGCTTCACCATAACCTGTTGAAACCGCTCGTGCAATGTAAACACTTTTTGGAAGTCTTGAATACAATTCTTTTAGCATTTTAACAGCAATGTCTACAGGATTGCCAGCATTGTGTGTATAATAATTCCACAAAATGCGACCTTCTTTATCTACCAAAACAGCTTTTGTTGTTGTAGAACCTGAATCAAGTCCTAAAAAAACGGGACCTTGTGTTTCGTCCAAATTTCCACGAAGTGCAACTTCACTTGAATGGCGTTTTTTAAATTCAGCAAGTTCATCTTCTGTTTTAAACAAAGGTTCTATGCGCTGCACTTCTGAAAGTTCAGCATCAACAAGTTTAGAAAGACTTTCTCTAAATTCTTTAATTGTCGGGAATGAATATTCCTTTACTCCATCACTTAAAATAATTTTACGTTCTGCAGAATAAGCAGCGCCTGTAGCAACAAATAACTGAGAATTTTCTGGAACAATAATTTCATCATCTTTGAGTTTTAAAGTTTCAATAAAGCGATAACGCAATTGATCCATAAAATGAAGTGGGCCACCAAGAAAAGCAACACGCCCACGAATCGGTTTTCCACAAGCAAGCCCCGAAATTGTTTGACTTACAACAGCTTGATAAATTGAAGCGGCAATATCTTCTCTACGGGCGCCTTCGTTAATTAAAGGTTGAACATCAGTTTTTGCAAATACACCACATCGTGCGGCAATTGGATAAATTGTAGTGGCGCCCTTTGCAAGTTCATTAAGACCTTGTGCGTCAGTTTCAAGGAGTGCTGCCATTTGGTCAATAAATGCGCCAGTTCCACCAGCACAAGTTCCATTCATGCGCTGTTCAACGCCACCTTTAAAATAAGTGATTTTTGCATCTTCGCCACCAAGTTCAATTACAACATCTGTTTGAGGAATTATTTTTCGAACAGCAGTCGTTGCAGCAATTACTTCTTGAATAAAAGGAACAGAAAGCCATTGAGAAACTGCAAGTCCGCCAGAACCTGTAACTTTTACAGAAAGTGGTTGAGAAGAACCGGCAGGCAATTTTGTTTCAAGTTCATTTAAAGCATCTGTAACAACTTTGATAATTGTGCTTCTAATATCTGCACGATGTCGAACATAAGCACTATAAATAAGTTCATCATGTTCACCAAGAGCGGCGACTTTTACAGTTGTTGAACCAACATCAATTCCAAATCGAATTGGAGTTATAATTTGCTTAAATGAAATATTTGAATTTGTATTATTTTCTGACATGTGAACAATTTTTCCCACTTTAACATTTTAATTTAATATTGCTATTATTTTAGATTTAAATCACTTTTTATTCAACTAAATCAAGAGAGAATAAAGATTTACGTTCAAGTTTTCCATTGTATAACAACATTCTTTTCAATATAATGTTTGCATTATTCCAAAATCAAAAATGATAACCAATTCAAATTTAAAAAAGCATAGACTAGAGGTGAAAATATGTCAAAATATCCTTTTGAAACCATTGAACCAAAATGGCAAAAATATTGGGAAACAAACAAAACTTTTAAAGTTACAGAAGATGAAAAATTCCCTAAAGAAAAACGAATGTATGTTCTTGATATGTTCCCTTATCCATCGGCTGCGGGACTTCATGTTGGACATCCAGAAGGTTACACAGCAACTGACATTTATTGTCGCTACCTTCGCATGAACGGATATAATGTTCTTCACCCAATGGGATTCGATGCTTTTGGACTTCCAGCAGAAAATTATGCAATCAAAACAGGAACTCACCCAAAAACAACAACTAACGCAAATATTGAACATTTTACAAAACAAATTAAATCACTTGGATTTTCGTATGACTGGGATCGTTGCATTTCTACTTGTGAACCTAATTACTACAAATGGACTCAATGGATTTTTTTGCAACTCTACAAAAAAGGTCTTGCTTATGAAGCACAAACTCCAATTAACTGGTGCCCTTCTTGCCTTACAGGACTTTCAAACGAAGAAGTGAAAGAAGGAAAATGTGAACGCTGTGGAACTCAAGTAACACATAAAACAATTCGTCAATGGATTTTAAAAATTACAGAATATGCTGATCGTCTTGATAAAGACTTAAATGAACTTGATTGGCCAGAAAGTGTAAAAGCAATGCAACATAACTGGATTGGAAAATCAACTGGTGCCGAAGTTACTTTTACAATTGCTGACAAAAACGCAAATCCGACAGATAAAAATCTTATAGTTTACACAACTCGTTGCGATACACTTTTTGGAGCAACATACATGGTTGTTTCGCCAGAACATAAAATCGTTCCAGAAATTACAACAGAGGAACAAAAAGATATTGTAAACGCTTACCTTGAACAAGCAGCAAAAAAATCTGACCTTGAAAGAACAGATTTAAACAAAGACAAAACTGGAGTATTTTCTGGAAGTTATGCAATCAATCCTGTAAATAAAAAATTAATTCCAATTTGGATTGCGGATTATGTTCTTATTTCTTATGGAACTGGGGCAATTATGGCAGTTCCAGCACATGACACACGCGACTGGGATTTTGCAAAAAAGTTCAATCTTCCTATAATCGAAGTTTTAAAAAGTGAAGTTGATGTTCAAAAACAAGTTTGGACAGAAGATGGAATTCATGTAAACTCAGAATTCCTTAATGGACTTAATACAAAAGACGCAATCGAAAAAATGCTCAAGTTCCTTGAAGAAAATAAAATTGGACGCAAAGCAATAAATTATAAACTTCGCGATTGGGTTTTCAGCCGTCAACGATATTGGGGAGAACCAATTCCTTTAGTGCATTGTCAAGATTGCGGAATTGTTCCAATTCCAGAAGAAGAACTTCCTCTTGAATTACCAGAAGTTAAATCCTACCAACCAACAGGAACAGGAGAAAGTCCTCTTGCCGCAATAGATTCCTGGGTAAATTGCAAATGCCCAAAATGTTCAAAACCTGCAAAGCGAGAAACAAACACAATGCCACAATGGGGTGGCTCTTGCTGGTATTATTTACGTTATCTTAATCCAAACAACGACAAACAATTCTGTGCGCCAGAAAAAGAAAAATACTGGATGCCAGTTGACCTTTATATTGGTGGAGCAGAACATGCTGTTCTTCATCTTTTATATGCGCGTTTTTGGCATAAAGTCCTTTACGATTTAGGCGTTGTTTCAACAAAAGAACCATTCCAGCGACTTGTCAATCAAGGAATGATTACATCGTTTGCATTCCAGCGAAAAAATAAAACGCTTGTTCCTGTTGATGAAGTTGAACAAAGAGCTGACGGAAAATACTACGAAAAAGCAACTGGCGATGAACTAGAACAAATTGTCGCAAAAATGTCAAAATCATTAAAAAATGTTGTAAACCCTGATGACGAAATTAAATCTTACGGGGCAGATTCAGTTCGTATGTACGAAATGTTTATGGGGCCACTTACATTAAGCAAACCTTGGTCAACTCAAGGAATTGTCGGAATTCATCGCTTTCTTGAAAAAGTATGGGCAGTTTCTGAAAAACCATTAACTGAAATTGACATTGAAAAACAAATTGAAGATAAAGCACTTATTAGTGCAAGAAAAACTTTTGCGCAAACAATAAAAAAAGTAACTGATGACACAGCAAATTTGAACTTTAATACGGCAATCAGTCAAATGATGATTTTTATAAATGAAATTTCAAAGTTAGAATCAATTCCGCGAACAATGTGGGCAGATTTTGTAAAAATCTTATCTCCTTACGCACCTCATCTTGGCGAAGAACTTTGGCAAAAACTTGGAAACGATAATTCACTCGCTTACGAAACTTGGCCAACATTCAATGAAGAATTTCTAAAAGACGATTCAAAAACTATTGTCGTTATGGTAAACGGAAAAAAGCGTGACACATTTGAAGCTGCCGTTGCAACCGCAGATGAAGTTCTTAAAGAAACCGCACTTGCAAGAGAAAGCGTTAAAAAATTTACAGATGGCAAAGAAATTGTAAAATGCATTATTGTAAAAGATAAACTTGTAAATCTTGTTGTTCGTTAATATTTTAAGTTTTCTGAAATACTAAAACAATTGTCGCCAATTTTTTCGATTTGTCGAACAATATCGATATACAAAAGTTCCGATTTAACATCGGCACCGCTTTCAAGACGCTTTCGAGCAAGCTTTTTTAGATTTTTTCTAAATAAGTCGATTTGGTCTTCGAGTTCTTTTGCCATTGCAAGTTTTGTTTCATCAAGTTCTTCATTTATATTAATTTGAATAAAATGCAAAAATTGTCTTGCAAGTTCTACATAAGGAATCATTCGATCAAGATCATCTTGTTGATATTTCATATTTTTAGAAATGCTTTTTGCAATAAGCATAATTGTTGCAAAACAATTGTCGGACATACTTTCGAGTTCTTCCACAATTTGAATCATCGCAGAAATATGTTGAAGTTGTTTTTCTGTAACACGAAGACTTTCGCATTTTACAAGATAATGCGTAATTTGCTCATGCATTTGGTCGCAATAAATCTCCGCTTTTTCGGACTCAACAACATGATTTTCGATAAAACTTAAATCGCGGTTTGTAAAACCAATTTGAATTTTGTCAAACATTCCTGTAACAATGTCTGTCATATCAGATATTTCTTTTTCTGCACGAATAATATATGCTGCAATATTTTCCTTACCGATTGTTTCAACAAAATCAAGGCGATAAACAGTCGGAATTATATTTTCATCATCTTTAATAATCAATTTTGAAAGTTTAATAATTGGTGTTTGTAATGGCAAAAGTATAATTGTAGATAAAGTTTTAAATACTGTATGGAACATTGAAATTCTAATTGAAATATTTGCATTTTCATGGAATGGCGTCAACAAAGTTACAAGCGACAAAAAAGGTTCAAAAAACAGCAAGACAAGAACTGTTCCAAACACATTGAACATTACATGAATTAAAGCAGAACGCTTTGCATCGGCACTTGTTCCAATTGCAGCAAGAACTGCATCAATTGTTGAACCAATATTACTTCCAAGTGTAAGAGCCGCTGCAAATTCCCAAGTAATAGCGCCGTTAAATGCAAGAGAAATTACGATTCCAGAAAAAGCACTAGACGAATGAAGTAATGCTGTAATAATTGTTCCTATAATAAATCCAATAAAAACTGAAAGTGCGCCAAAACCTTGAATATTTATAAGCCAAGCCATTTTTTCAGAATCAGTCGGGATGGCGTTTTGAAGCATTTCAAGACCAAGAAATAACATACCAAAGCCCATAAGTGCTTCGCCAATATTTTTATAATTTGCCTTTTTATGAAATGTAAAAAGAAAGCCAAGTCCAAAAATAGGAATAGCCATAGCAGAAATTTTAAAATCAAAAGTAGAAAGAGAAACAATCCAGGCTGTAATAGTTGTACCAATATTTGCACCAAAAATTACGCCGACCGATTGCGTCAAAGAAAGAAGTCCGGCATTTACAAAAGTTACAACCATGACTGTTGTTGCACCCGAAGACTGAATAATCATAGTAACGAACATTCCAGTAAGAAGTGCAATAAAACGATTTCCTGTCATTAAACTTAGTGCACGTTGAAGTTTTTCTCCAGCACTTTTTTGAACTCCATCGGACATAAGTTTCATTCCGTAAAGCAAAAATGCAAGAGCACCAAAAAAATCAAATATAATTTTAACAACAGCCATAATATATAATAACAAAAAAAATGCCCTCTTTTCAATAAGAGGACATTTTAGAATATCAAAAAATTACAAATTGCAAAACTACACAACTTCAGTAACCGACTGAATTATATTAAATGCTTCAAGGAATCCAGTTTCTTTTACACTGTTTGTAACAGAAAAAGACATATTCATTAAATAAAGTTTATATCCAGTTTTTAAGCCATCATTAAATCCTGCAAAAATAACTCCAATTCCTGTAGAATCTATTGAAATTACTTGTGAAAGATCAAAAACAACATTTGTAGTTTTAATATTCTCCAAAACCGATGTCTGAAAATCGCCAACTGTATAAGAACTGAAAGTTCCATTAAGTTCATAGAGAACATAATTAGTACCACGTTTTTCTGTAATAGTTAACTTATCCATATTCTATTCCTTATTATCTAATGCATCTAAATCCGCAATGTCTGCAACACTTATTCCATTATTAGGATTTGAAAAATTGTCGTTGAACATTTCATCATCAAAAACATTTGAAATATCAAAATCTGAACTTTCTTCAATAATTCTGTCTGTTGATGCTTCTTCATCAAGAATATCGGCTACAGGAACATTTTGCGAATTCGTTGTATCTTTTTGTTCTTCTTGAACATGAGGAGTAGGCTCAACAATTTCATCTGATTCAACTGTAATCGGAAGAGCATTTTCTTCAGAGGAATCTGAAATTACTTCAGCAAGCAATGCGTCTACATCGAAAACATCTGAATGGTCTACAATATGTTCTTGTGCCACCGTAAGTTCATCAGTAGTGTACATTGAAGTATCATTTCCAAAATAACGAATTACGCAAAGAGTTATATCGTCTTCAAGTTCCTTTGACATAAAAGATTGTAAATTATCATAAGTAAATCGCGCAATTCTGTTTGCTGGATAAGTATAATTATCCATAATGCTTTGTTTAATTCGGTCTTTACCAAATTGTTCTCCACGAAGTGAATGTGAATTGATAAGACCATTTGTTGAAATAGCCAACATATCTCCAGCAGTAAGTGCAATCTGTTTTACTTTAACAAGTGGTGTAACATCTTTTACAAAACCTAAAACATAGCCTTTACCTTGTATTTCAATAACATTGTTATACGCTTTTGCATACATAAGCATTGTTGGAATTCCACAGTTAATGTAATACATAATATTAGCAGTAAAATCAATCAAACAGAAAACGCCACTAAAGAATGTACCTTTTGGAAGATTTTCTCGAATAAATGCATTTATCTTCTGAATCAATTCTTTAAAATCATGAGTATCTGCGAGGAACGTACGAATAACAGATTTCAAAATGACCATACTCATAGAAGCCGAAATTCCTTTACCGCTTAAAGAACCAATAACTACAATATGACTTGTATCATTAAGACGAATCAAATCGACAAATTCACCACCAATGTTATGAGCTGGAAGCATAAGATAACCTAAGTCAATCTTAGGACTTTTAATAGGATCCATGTTCTCTTGAATTGATGTAATAATTTGAGAAGACATTCTAATTTCGCGGTTTACAGTTCCAACTACAGATGCATTCGCAATGTTTTTCATATAATAACCGAATACGAAAAAGTATGAATAGAATTTATTAAAAATTTCTCTATCATATTCATCGTATAAACTTCCAGTGCGTTTTGAACCAAGCAAAAGAAGTCCAAGAATATTATGCCCTTCGTGAAGAAGGATTAGAACTTCTGATTCAGTTTTTTCGAATACAGCTGAAAGAATATCTCTTATAGATTGAAACAAATAGTTAGCTTCAACATCGCTACGGAATAGAATATAAATTTCGTTAGTAAGAAGAAGTTCTTGCACATTTGAATTTTTGGGTAAAGTATAATTTTTCCCTTCTGAATTAAAAGTTGTTATATAATCTCCAGTTCCAGAATCTATCAAAAGAGACATTGTTGATGACTGCAAACTCGCTTGAAAAACTTTAAAAAAGTCTTGTGAAATATTTGTAGTTTCATTTTCATAATCAATTGCAGCAAGTCCTTTTTCAAAATCAACTTCGTACTTACTTGATTGATAACGCACCAATTTTAAGAATCCATTACTTAAAGCCCTTCCTAAAATTATAAACAAGAAAACTGTTGCAAAAACAATCAAGGAATAACCTAACGGATTCGATTCAAAAATAGGCCGAATAGATACATAAACAATGGAACTAACTAAAGCGGGAATAAGATATCTAACAATCATCGAAACGATTGAAGAAAAAATCATTGTGGCGTCATAAATCTTTCCTTGCATTACACTTTCAATTATCATTACAGACATTATTACAATAATGAACATAGATAAAGAACGCATCAGCGGATTGACATTTGAAATGTAGAAAATTGCAAAAAGTCCAACCCAACTAAATAAAAGTGCACCAAAACAAAATATTGCTCTGTGGATTGTAATTCTGGAATTTAAATTTTCACCAGTCAAAAGCATAATAAGAAGAGAAAACAATGGAAGTGCAAAAATATAAAATCCAATAAAAAAGTTATAAACTGTTATTGATTGCAACACAGGAATTCTAGAACCAAACAGAGGCGCTGCTGTAAATTCAAAAGTATCTACATCTTGTATTTGAATTCCGGTAAAAATCAGTAGAATTGCAAATAATATTAGCGTACCTCTAAATACGAAAGATACAGGAGTTTTTTTCCTTCGAGCAATAGTCAAAAACAAAAGAGAAATTTCTATGTAAATACAAGCAATACCGAGAAGTGTAAGACGCTCAAGCATAGTTGTAAGTTGTTCTGGACCATAAAAAATTGAAAGCAAAGAGAACATCAAAAGCACGGATGTTCCAAAATTAAAAAGCATGATATTAATCATGATATTAATTAAATTTGCTTCACCACTTTGTCTTGATGTTCTAACATTCATTGCAAGATAGAGCAAAAATCCAGAAAGTAATATACTCAGAATAAGAAAAATCATTAGCTTACCACCTTTGTAACCATCATTGTAATATCATCATGAAGAGCATTATTCCCTTTGTAATCAAAAATCAGTTTTACAATATCATCTACGAATTCCTGTGGTTGTTTTGTAGCACTATGCTTGATTGTATCTGTGTAAAGTTCTGTATCGCCAAGTTCTATGCCTTCATCATTCATAACTTCAGAAACACCATCAGATGCAAACAAAATTAGGTCATCACGGAACAAGCGTTGTTCATCAACTCGAATATCGTCAATATCAATAATTCCAACTACACCACAGTTTGAAGTCAATGGCTTAATTGTATAACCGTCAGGAGCGCGAGTAACGATAAGAGGATCTGACATTGAAGCATTAACATAACGAATTGTCATTTTATGCGTATCAACAACGCTGATAAACAATACAGTGTATTTATCTTGAAGTTTCATTCCCTTAATTGATTTATCAATCGCACGAACAATTCCAATCAAATCTTCTTTGTCTTCAATGATTTTTACAGTATTCATTACCAAGCCCATAATCAAAGCGGCAGGAAGACCTTTTCCAGAAACATCTCCGAGCATAAGAAGTGTTTTGTACTCATCAATAGGAATCGCTGTATAATAGTCTCCAGATACATTAACCAAAGGTCTAAAATATGTAGCAATTTTTAGATGTTTTGAATCAGGCATCTTTTCTGGCAAGAATAAACGCTGAGTTTCTGCAAGTTGTTCCCATTCTTTTGAAAGATTGGCAATTTCGCTCAAAGAAGAAATTGTTTGAGCGCGTTTTCTAAAACGATAAAATTCTTCAACAATTTGTTCATAAATACTTGTATCAAAAATTCTCATATAACGGCAAAATACAAAAAAGTGGAATTTTTCATGAGAAATTACAAATCCACGAGCCTGTTTATAATCTGAAATAATTCCAAATTTGTCACTAATATAATCAAAACCATCTGGCCAAGTTGCAGGAAAATTATTCATCACTGTTCTTAAAACATCTTTATCGTTTGTAATTCGGTTTGGACTGTTATAAAGTACATATTCTTTTTCGCTATCCATATAGAGAACAGAACAGTCAGCACCTTCTTCAAGAATTGTTTCAATAATTTCATAAAAATCTTCTAATGTATAACAGAAACGAAGGCTATCAATAAAAAGTTGAAAATATTTTGTTTCCCCTTTTTTTAAAACTTGATTATCCATTGCAGTTGTAACCGCACGATCAACAAACGCGCTAAAAATAATAGAAAACATTAAAAGCATAAATTCCAGCAAGTAAAAATATATCATATCTTTAGCGGATATTATTCTAGGAATAAGGAAATATGAAACAAGCATAACTAAAATTGTTACAATTGCACTATTTAATAT
>CAZOTD010000005.1:0-25508 GCA_964582685.1 uncultured Treponema sp.
GGTTCCAAGATTGTCAGAATACATATAAAACTTTGTTTCAAGATTTCCTGCTTTAAGGTCTTTTAAAAGCGATGCGTGTTTACCAATACATTCCTGAAATTTATTGTGAGAAGTAATTACTCCAAGTTCCCAGCCTGGAAAATTTGTAAAAAGACAATTCATTTTTTTGTAAAGTTTTTCTGCTTCTTCTTCATCACCAAGTCTTTCTCCATAAGGAGGATTGCAAAGTAGAAGTCCATTTTCGTATGGTGCTTCAAGTTCCAAGAAATCTGCTTGAATAAAATCTGGTCGAACAATTTTTGCATCGCTTCCAATTTCTTGTAACGCACGACCGGCGGCGACACAAGCATGTTCGGCATTAAGTTTTGCTCTTTCAACGGCGGTGCTGTCAATGTCGCTTCCTGTAATGCGAGTTTCTACATCCGTTCTAATATTTTCTGCTTCTGTACATCGAATTTTTGTTGCACGTTCTTTATCATAAATCAAAAGATTTTCAAATGCAAAACGCCGTCCAAATCCAGGTGCAATGTTATGTGCGTAAAGTGTCGCTTCAATTGCGATTGTTCCTGAACCACAAAACGGATCATGAAGGGCAGTTTTTCTTCTCCACATCATCATTTGAAGCATTGCACTTGCCGTAGTTTCTCTCAATGGAGCAATTCCGCCATCTGTACGATATCCTCTTTTATGCAAAGGAAGACCTGAAAGATCAAGAAGAATTGAAACTTCATTATTGTCAATGTAAACACGAACATCACTATCTTGTCCAGATTCTGGCAAAGTTGAGATATTCCATTTTTCTCCAAGTTTTTTGTAAATTGCTTTTTGTACCATTGCTTGAATACTATGTTCAGAATTCAATTTGCTTTTATAAGTACGAACTTTGTCGACAATAACATGAACATCTTTGCGATAAAAATCTTGCCAAGGAATATTGTAAACGCCATCAAAAAGTTCATCAAAATCTTCAGCGTGATATTTTGCCATTTGTAAGTAAACTCTGTCAGAAATTCTCAAACATAAATTTGCTCTATACAAAGCGTCGTCATCGCCACAAAATGTTACACGACCAGGTGCATTGCTTTCGAGTTTATATCCAAGATGTTTAATTTCGTTTCCGAGAACTTTTTCTGCTCCAATTGCACAAAGCGCTACAAGTGTATTCATTTTGCCACTTTAACACTTTTTTAAGAATTGTTCAACAAAATGACACTTTATGGAAAAATGTAATATATGGAAAATGGGAATATTAAAAAATTTTACTTGCACGCTTATCGATGAAAACCAAAACCTCCAGGCGATTTTGATCCAGCTTTTACCCAAGATACAGATTGTTTTACATTCAATTTTGTTTTTAACTTATCAACTTCATCAAGATAACTGCAAAGCCAAGATGCAAGTGCTTTATCGTTTTTTCCAAGTCCTGAAGAAACATCTACTTTGGCAAGAATAACATTAATATAATCACGACCGCCAAACATAGCAGCAACATTTTCTGCAAAACCACAAAAGGCATTTGCAGCGGCACTTACGAACGGACCTGCCGCACAAGGAACTGTATTTCGTAAAGAATTTGATTTTAGAATATCTAATTCTGAAGGAGAAGATTTTAAAAGAAAAACAAGTTTTGCAGGTTTAATTGTTTGGTCGGTAACATGATTAATTGCGAATCGCTTTTCAAAACGATTTAAAACTTCTTGAGAAAGATATTGAAAAGCAAGTATCATTTCATCAGTTCCATGTGAACAATTTTCATGCGACATTCCATCAAATCGCTCAGAAAAAAAAGCTTCATCAAAAAACAAAACAACTTCATCAAGTCGTCTAAAATAATTTTCACATTCGAGAATAAGAGAACGAGCAGAAACTGGAGAAATTTTGTTCCAAGTTGCAATTATTGCTCCACCGTCCGCCTCTTGCGTTGATTGATTACCTGCTGCGTTTGTCAAAACTACATTACGACCTGACATCAAAGCGCCGTCAGAAAAATCCAGAATATCTGGCATATCTTTGCCAGCAATTAAAATTGTTTTTTCCATGGAAAATATTATATCATATTTTCAATATTATAGAAACTATGATATAATCATAGCTATGAAAATTTGGGTTAAATATTTAATTGGAATTGTATTAGGAATTCTGTCGTCTTTTATTCTTCCGCCACAAGGTCAAGAATTTATTATATCGGTTACGGGAATTTTAATTCGCTTTTGTAGTTATTCATTAATTCCTTTTATTTTCTTTACTGGTGTTATGTCGATTTATAGACTTAACGATGCAAAACTTGTCGGAAAAACAATTGGATGGACAATTTCAATTATTATCCTTTCGTCACTTTTTCTTACTGTAATTGGATTTGTCGCAAGTATTATAATCAAACTTCCTAACTTGCCAATTATTCTCAAAGAAGATCCAGACCCAAATCGATTCAAACAAGTTCAAGATATGATTAATGCGTTGATTCCTTTTTCAAGTGTTGAAAGCCTTTCTATCGGAGACTTTTTTCTTTCTGCATTTATTTTTGCAATGATTGTTGGTGCCGGCTGTTGCATGGAACATTCAAATTTAAAACCTGTTCTTTCTTTAACAGATTCGCTTTCTGAATTATTTTTTAATATCACAACAGTTTTTACAGATTTGCTTTCTATCGGAATGATTGCAATTATGTGTAGATGGTTTACAAATTTTAGAGGAATTATTTCTGGCGGACAATTTACTCCGCTTATCATCACGCTTTCTGTAATTTTCGTAATTGTTGCTGGTGGAATTTATCCGCTTATCGTAAAGTTAATTTGCCGTGGTGGAAAACCTTACAAAGTTTTGAGTGCTTGTGTTGTTCCGTTTTTTACAGCATTCCTTACAGGAAATGCATATCTTACTCTTCCTGTAAATATGCGATTAGGAAAAGAACGTTTAGGAATTAGACAAAGGACAAATGGTTTTTGTTATCCATTGTTTTCAATTTTTGCGCGTGGCGGTTCTGCGCTTGTAGTAATCATTAGTTTTGTTGTGATTTGGAGATCTAATTCAATTCTTAATATCGACTTTTTAGATATGCTTTGGGTTTCTGGAACTGCATTTGTTTTCTCATTTTTGCTTGGTGGAATTCCTTCAGAAGGAAAATACATTGGAACTTTTGTGGCACTCAAGGTTTTGTGCACAATGTACGGACGCGGAATGGACAATGGTTATTTGCTTTTAATTGATGCAGCGCCTATCATTGGTTGTTTTGCCACTTTGTTCGATGCTGCAACAGCGATGTTTGGAACTTATATTATTGCGAATAAAACTAAAACTATTGAAAAGCATAGAGCATAAAACTTAAGTTATAATCTAAGAATTTTATTTTAACCATTTTTCTTCGTTGCGAGCCATCCAGCCATCTTCGTACATTGAATCGAGTGCTTTTTGAATTAAGTCGAATAATTGTTGATTTTGCTTGTTCACAAGGATTCCAAAATATGCATCAGGCTCGCCGATAAAATCAATTCTAAATTTTTCTGGATTATTTTTTACAATGTTTTTTGCGGCGACGCTTTCGGCAACCAAAGCATCTACTCGACCAAAACTAAGATCATCAAATGCATCTAACAATTTATCATATTCGCGAGTTTTGATTTTAAGACCTTTTTTATTAAGTTCTGTAACATATACATCGCTTACAGTTTCTGATTGATATGCGACTTTTAAACCAGCAAGTTTTTTAGGTTCGTCGATTACTCTTTCTGCAGTTTGGCGCAAAACAATACATTGTGAATTTTGAACATATGGAGTTGTTATAAGATAATTCTTTTTTCGCTCTGGAGTAATTGTTACGGCAGAAATTATGCAATCGTAGCGCCCAGATTCTAATGCTGGAAAAAGTCCAATCCATTGTGTGTCAAAAAATTCTGGTTTTAATTTTAGTCGGAAACACAACTCATTCCACATATCAACATCAAAGCCAATTAATGTTTTTCCGTCTTTGTCAAGATATTCAAATGGTGGATAACCAAATTCTGTTCCAATTGTAAGAATACCTTCTTTAACTGTCAATGAATTAGTTTTTTTTTGATTACAGGAATTTAACAAAGTCATTGCAAATATAATTCCTATTACACAAAGTATTTTTTTAAATTTATTTTTCCGTTTTTCCATGGAATTGCTCCGCAATTGTTATAGCAGCAAAAATTAAAATACATCCGATTATCATTAAATAAGTCATTCTTTCGTGTAAGAAAATTACACTAAACAAAACGCCAAAAACAGATTCTAGCGACAAAAATAACGAAGCAAGTGATGATTCCATATATTTTAAACATACATTTTGCAATAAAAAACCAATCAATGAACTAAAAATTCCAAGATACAACATCGAAACAATTACTTTAGGATTTGCAAAAACTTCAAACGAAATCGCACCATCAAAAATCGGAGAAATTATCCAAGCAAAGATAGCGGCAACTAAAAATTGAATCCAAGTTAATATCACAGGATTTTCATAAATCGAATATCGTGATGTAAAAACAATATGAAGTGCATAAAACAAGCCACAAATAAGTGTAAGAATGTCGCCAACATTCATAGTAAAACTTTGGCCTTCTTTTCTTAATGCAAGAAGACCAATTCCTACAAGAGCCATAACCGCAGAAATCCAAACTGCAAGTCCTGGACGCTTTTTATTTAGTGGCCAACTTATAAGCGGAATTAGAATTACATAAATCGTTGTAAGAAAAGCATTCTTTCCGGCAGTTGTATAATTACAACCAATTGTTTGCGTTATATAACCGAGAGAAAGAAAAATGCCAGTTATAATTCCATGAATCCAATAAGATTTATTCAACACTTTTAGACGAGGAATTAATACAAGTCCAAGAATTATTGCAGCAATTGTGTATCTAATGCTTACCATATAAACGGGCGGCACTAAATCAAGGCTGTCTTTTACAACCACAAAGGCAAAGCCCCAAATTGCTGCAGTAAGGATAAGACCTGAACTGGCAATTACACTAACCATTTTTTTGTTCATAAAACTTATTTTACAACCAGTTTTTTCAAATGCCAAATATCACGAACATAATCTTCGATTGTACGGTCACTTGAAAATTTTCCACTGTTTGCAATATTAATAAGTGTCTTGCGTGCCCAAGATCTTTTATCTGCATATTGAGCAATAATTTCGTCTTGTGCTTTGCAATATGAATTAAAATCTGCAATTACATAGAATACATCTGGGCGTTGTCCTTCTACTCCATATACAAGAGAATCATGAATTTCCTTGAAAATTTGATGAGTTGGATCGTAAGTTCCATCGACAAGTTGTTCTACAACTTTTGCAAGTTGTGGATTGCGTGCAAGATATTCAGATGGTTTATAAGAATGTTCTTGTTCCATCTTAATAATTTGGTCACTTGTAAGCCCAAAGATAAATCCGTTTTCTTTACCTGCTTCTTCAAAAATTTCGATATTAGCACCGTCCATTGTTCCCAATGTAAGAGCACCATTAATCATAAATTTCATATTAGAAGTTCCTGAAGCTTCGTAGCCTGCCGTTGAAATTTGCTCAGAAACATCAGCTGCCGGGAAAATCTTTTCTGCAGCAGTTACACAATAATTTTCAACAAAGACAACGCGAAGTTTTCCACGCACACGACGATCGTTATTTATACGTTCTGCAACTGTGTTAATAAGTTTGATGATTGACTTTGCTCGACGATAACCCGAAGCCGCCTTTGCACCAAAAATATATGTTCTTGCTGGAGGATTGAAAGTTGGATCTTCAACAAGTTTGTTGTAAAGATACATAATATGAAGAATGTTCAAAAGTTGACGTTTATATTCATGGAGTCGTTTAACTTGAACATCAAAAATGCTTTCTGGATCCAAGAAATCGTTTTGTGTGTGTTTAAGATAATCTGCAAGTGCTTGTTTGTTTGCTTGTTTGATTTCGATAAGTTCATTGAGAGTTACATCGTCATCAACAAATTTTTCAAGCTCTTTAAGTTTTGAAAGATCTTTTTCCCAACCATGTCCAATTTTTTTAGTAACAAATTCTGCAAGAGTTGGATTTGCGTTTAAAAGCCAGCGACGTTGTGTAACTCCATTTGTTTTATTATTGAATTTTTCTGGATAAAGTTCTGCCCAATCTTTAAGCTCCTTGTTTTTAAGAAGTTCAGTGTGAAGTTCGGCAACTCCGTTTACACTAAAGCATGAATGAATTGCAAGCCAAGCCATTCGAATTTTTCCGCCACCGATAATAGACATACGATTATGTCTTTCGTAATCTTCAGGATATTTACTACGCAAATCTTCAACAAAGCGGCGATTTATTTCTTCAACAATTTGATAAAGACGAGGAAGAAGTCCTTGGAAAATTTCGATTGGCCACTTTTCGAGTGCTTCTGCAAGAATTGTATGATTTGTATATGCAAATGTTTTTTGAACAATATCCCAAGATTCGTCCCAACCAAGTCCATATTCATCAATTAAAATTCTCATCAATTCAGGAATTGCAACTACAGGATGTGTATCGTTCAACTGAATTACATGATAATCCGGGAACTTATTAAAATCTGGTCCAAAGTTTGCAACAAAATGATGAACTAAATCTTGCAAACTTGCACTTGAGAAAAAGTATTGTTGTTTTAAGCGTAGCGTTTTTCCGGAAGGTCCGTTATCATTTGGATAAAGAACACGACTTATATTTTCTGCACTATTTTGTTTTTCAACAGCGCGATTATATTGCATATCATTAAAAAGTTGAAGGTCAAAACCATTTGGACTTGTTGCTTCCCAAAGGCGAAGTGTATTTACAGTATTTGTTTCATAACCGATGATAGGCATATCATAAGGAGTGGCAATAACTTCTTCGGCATTTTCAAGATAAAAACGGTCTTGTCCATCAGGCGTTTTTCCATAAGCAATATTTCCACCAAACTTTACTGTAACAGAAAGATCAGAACGTTTAATTTCCCAAGGATCGCGATGACGAAGCCAATTATCCGGGTATTCAACTTGATAACCGTCTTCGATATGTTGTTCAAACATTCCGTATTCATAACGAATTCCATATCCATGTCCTGGATAATCAAGCGTTGCAAGGGAATCAAGGAAGCAACTTGCAAGACGTCCAAGACCTCCGTTTCCAAGTCCGGCATCTGGCTCTTGGTCTTCAACAAGATTGTAATCAATATTCATTCCGTGAAGAACTTCTTTTACTGAATCTTTTATTTTAAGATTTATAAGATTATTGCTCAAAGCACGTCCCATTAAAAATTCCGCAGAGAAATAATAAAGTTGCTTTACAGGATTTTTATCATACTCAGCACGTGTTGCCATCCAATTAGTTGTAATCATTTCGCGTGTGCATGCTGCAACTGCATCGTATAAGTCGTGACTATTTGCATGGGCAATATCTTTGCCATATTGTCTTTTAAGTCGTGCAACTAGACCTGCTTTAAATTTTTCAGCATCAAAATTCATATTTTACTCCCAAAAAAACAATAAGAAAATATTATTTCTCAAATTGTCTTTTTAACGCGATTTACAAACAACGTGAAAATCGCAAGTTAATAAAAAAGTTTGCAACGCAAACTTTAAAGATAAAAACTCTGATGCAAATTTAATTTTGCAAAGTTTTTATCAAAAATTCATTTTTACTTTCCTGCAAGAACAATAATAGAATTTGCAGGAATTATATAGTGATGTTGGTCAAAAAGATTTTCTTCTTTTCCATCATCTACGACAGATTCATCATTTGGATAAGACGTATCTAAAACTCTTTTCCAAACTTTTCCTTTTTCAAGTGAAGGAAGAATTATCGTTATATCATGAATGTCCATATTCATTCCGATATAAAAATTAACATCTTGTTTTCCGTCTTTTCGTTTGTATTTGCTTCCAAAAAGTTCCAAAGCCAAAAATCTATTCAGTTTGCTCCAATCTGGAACTCGCCCATCAAAATCAAACCAAGCAATGTCAACTCCGTGCTTTTTTTCTTCTTCTGTTTCTCCAAAAAAGTTTTCTCTGGAAAAAGTAGGATGAGTTTTTCTAAACTTAATAAGTTTTTGGACAAATAAAACTAAATCTCGATTTTCTTCTGACAAAGTCCAATCAACCCAACTTATTTCATTGTCTTGACAATAAGCATTGTTGTTTCCTTTTTGTGTTCTACGGAATTCATCTCCGGCGACAAACATTGGAGTTCCTTGTGCCAAAAAAAGACAACAGAAAAAATTCTTAATCTGCTGAACTCGAAGCCTCTCAATTTTTTTATTTGAACAAACGCCTTCAAATCCGTAATTGTAAGAACAATTATTGTCTGCACCATCTCGATTTGATTCGCCGTTTTCTTCATTATGTTTGTTGTTATAACTAACTAAATCATTCATCGTAAAACCATCATGTGCCGAAACATAATTGATAGAATGATAAGGTTTGCGTGCAGAATAAAGATACAAATCTGAACTGCCAGCAAGTCGCGTTGCTGCAGAAGTAGAAGTATGAACATCTCCGCGAATAAAACGTTTTATATCATCACGATATTTGTCGTTCCATTCTGCCCATCGTCCACCAGGGAATTTTCCGACTTGATAACCACCGCCAGCGTCCCAAGGTTCTGCAATAATTTTAGTATTGCGAAGAATTGGATCTTCTGCAATTTGATTTGTAAGCGGAGGAAATGTCAAAAGTTCACCTGTTTGAGAACGACTTAGAATTGAAGCCAAGTCAAATCTAAAGCCATCAATATGCATTTGTGTTACCCAATATCTAAGGCTATTAATAATATAATCACGCACAACTGGATGATTGCAATTAAAAGTATTTCCACAACCAGAATAGTTTTTGTAATATTGCATATCACTTTCAACTAATTGATAGTAAACGTCATTTTGAATTCCTTTAAATTCATAAGTTGAACCGTTTTCATTTCCTTCGGCTGTGTGATTATAAACGACATCAAGAATTACTTCTATGTCCGCTTTGTGAAGTTCTTTTACAAGTTGCTTGAATTCTGCAACGCACGCGCCAGGCGTTCTGTCAGACGCATAACTTTCTTTTGGTGCAAAAAAACCAATTGTGCTGTAGCCCCAATAATTTAAAAGCTGCTCGCCGTTTTTTGGATTAGTGTTATGATTTTCGTTTTCATCAAATTCTTGAATTGGTAAAAATTCAACTGCTGTAATTCCAAGTTCCTTAAGATAAGGAATTTTTTCGATAAAGCCTTTATATGTTCCCGGATTGCTTACACCAGAAGTTTTAGAAGCAGTAAATCCTTTAAGATGTGCTTCGTAAATTATAGTTTCGTTTAAGGGACGATTTATTGGAATATCGCCTTCCCAATCAAAATCATAATCATCAACTACAACACATTTTGGAAAAAGCGGAATTTTGTCAGGTTCGCAATCTGGAATATAAATGCTATCGCTTGCAAGTTCTCCAATATTTGCAAAGTGCTTGTAAACTGAACCATGTGAAAAAGCTTTTGCATAAGGATCAAAAATATATTTACTAAAATTAAATCGCAATCCATGATGAATGTTGCGAGGTCCATCAATTCTGTAAAGATAAAGACTTCCTGGCTTTATTTCGGGGAGCAGAATATGCCAAATATCACCAGACTTATTTTTTTGAGAATCAAATTCAACAGTCGCATAAGGTTGTGCTGAATCTGGTTTTTCAAAAAAACATAACATTACTCGTGTTGCATCACGAGAAAAAATTGCAAAATTAGTTCCTTGAGTTGTAACTGTAGCACCAAGGATTGCAGGATTACCTTCTAGAATGTTTGTAATACTCATTCAAACACCATTTTCCAAATCTAAAAAAAATTACAACTTTTTTATTAGTAATATATTCTAAACTAATACAAAATTATTCGCAACTATTTTTCAATCCATTTTGTAAAACATTAAATTTAGTTTTTTTTAACAGTTTTTAATTCTTTTTCTACATCTTTGAAAAAGTTATTCTTTTTTTTCAAGAGAATGCTGAAACTTTTGCGTTTTTATGATATTCTTTTAACATTGTTTTTAGATAAAAAATTATTATGAGGAATACAATGAATTATTTTGAGCCAGGTCAGGAACTTGAAACTTCTATCGTTCAAATTTCTGGCGACACAATTTTTTTAGATTTAAATCAAAAGACAGAAGGAATTCTTGACAGCGCCGAATTTACTGACAAAGACGGAAATCTCACTGTAAAAGAAGGCGATAAAATCAAAGTATTTTATTTGTCCACAAAAGACGATATTCCATATTTTACTACAAAAATCACAGGTCAAAATGCCGACACCGATATGCTCGAAAAAGCTTTTAAGGCAAAGATTCCTGTTCAAGGAAAAGTCGAAAAAGAAATCAAAGGCGGATTTGAAATTAAATTTGGCTCAACTAGAGCATTTTGTCCATTCTCGCAAATGGGATTTAAGCAAAAACAAGAATCAAATTATTACATAGGAAGAACTCTTCCTTTTCAAATTCAAGAATTCAAAGATGGAGCAAAAAATCTTGTTGTTTCTAATCGTGCTGTTGCAGAAATTGAATATCAAGAAAAACTTCAAAATCTTGCATCAAATTATTCGGTCGGTGATATTGTTAGTGGCAAAGTAATTGAATTAAAAGATAAAGGCGCTGTGGTTGATATTGGCAAAGTTCAAGCATTTCTTCCTATTTCAGAAATTTCACGAGGACACATAAATCAAGTAAGCGATAAACTTTCTGTTGGACAAGAAATTAACGCAAAGATTATCAAAACTGATTGGGCACACGAACAAATTAGCATTTCGACAAAAGAACTCGAAGCGAATCCTTGGGATACAGTTGAACAACGTTACGCAAAAGGCGATAAATTTGATGCAATAATTAGTCGTGTTACCGATTTTGGTTTGTTCGTAAATTTAGAAGACGGAATTGATGGGCTTGTGCACATTTCTTCGCTTAATCTCGATGCAAATACAAACTTAAAAAAGAAGTTTACTTCGGGCGATAAAATTTCTGTTGTAATAAAGTCTATTGATGCAAAAAACAAAAGAATTTCTCTTGTTCCTTCAACTTCAAATGAACAAGACAAAGCGACAGAAAAATATATGTCAACACAAAATGATGATGCAGATACTTATAGTCCTTTTGCAGCGTTATTAAAAAAATAAGTTATTTAAAGTTTTTGCAATAAACTTGTACAACCAAGTACAATGTCATCGTAAGTTTCATCAAAGTTGCCAGTATACCATGGATCAGCAATATCTCGGCTAAGCCCTGCATATTCTAAAAGATTATGCATTTTTCCGTTGATATCTTCACCTAATATTCGTTTCATATTACGAAGATTATTTTTATCCATATAAATTAGCAAATCCCAATCATTGTAATCGTCTATTGTAATTTGTCGTGCTTTGTGTTCGGTAAATGGAATTTTCATTTGTCGCAATTTTGCTCTTGTACCTTGATGCATCGAATTCCCAATTTCTTCTGTACTAGTCGCCGCACTTTCAATCAAGAATTCATTTTCCCTTCCAGCGTTTTTTACCATATTTTGAAAAACAAATTGGGCCATTGGTGAACGACAAATATTTCCATGACAGATAAATAAAATCTTTTTCATATCTTTTATAAAGTATCACATTTAAAAAAAATTGCAACTTTTAAAACTCATTATATTATTTTTTACTCATTCTTTTCGCTCGTTTTACATTTTATTATTAGATAGCACAGCAAAAAACGCAAAAAATACATAGTCATTTGACACCAATTTCTATACCGAGTATACTTAAACAAATGAATATTTTTCTTGGAGTATCTGCCTCTTCGGGAATTAGTATCGGCAACGCTTTTGTCATTCCTGATCCAGTTGAAAGAATAATTACTCAAACTTCTATTTCAAAAAAGGAAGTAGAACAGGAATGGACTCGTTTTGTAAATGCCAAAACAACGATTTCTGATAAAATTGAAAATAGAATTTCACAAATCAAATCTCCTTCCAAACAAGATAAAATTCAACGGGAAATTTTTGACACTTACCTTTTAATGCTTGACGATCCTGTTTTTCTCCAAGAACTAAAAACAGAACTTGAAACAAATCTTTTCAATATCGAATATATTCTCAACTTAAAAACAGAAGAATACGCAAACAGACTTAGAAGTTCTGGCAACGCATATCTTACAGAGCGAGCCCAAGACATTTGTGATATTTTTGGAAGTGTCTTAAATGAACTTCTTAAAATTCAAGTTTTCGATATAAACGAAGTTCCAGATGGTGTCGTTATCGTTGCTCAATCATTAAGTCCTTCTGACACTTTGATTCTTTCAAAAAGACACATTATAGGACTTGCTCTTACAGAAGGTGGAATTTCAAGCCATGTTGCAATTCTTGCTCGCAACTACGGAATTCCTGCTGTTTTTGGACTTCCAAAAATTTCAAAAGAAGTTTCAACTGGGCAAGAACTCATAGTTGATGGAACTTCTGGTGAAATTGTTGTTGAACCAGATTCCTCAACGCTCAAAGATTATGCAATTAAAATTCACAAAGAACTAGAACATAAAGAACGACTTCTTCAATTTTTAGACAAACCAGCACAAACCCAAGATGGAACTCACTTTTCTCTTATGGCAAACATCGGAACTCCAGAAGAAGCAAAAATCGCTTTAGATTCTGGAGCTGATGGAATTGGACTTTTTAGAACTGAACTTCTTTTTATGCAAGAATCTTCTAAAACACATCACAAACATGCAATGTCAGAAGAGGCACAATTTGAAGCATATAAATATGTTCTTGAAACTATGAAAGGCAAACCTGTTACAATTCGTACTCTTGATGTAGGTGGCGACAAAATTATTCCTTCGATTGATTTTCCTGATAGCATAGAAAAAAATCCACTTATGGGTTTAAGAGGAATTCGGCTTTCTCTCGAATTTCCAAGAGTTTTTAAAACACAACTTAAAGCATTGTACAGAGCAAGCGTATTCGGAACTCTAAAAATTATGCTTCCGCTTATTACTTCGACAGAGCAAGTCCTAAAAGCAAAACAATTAATTGAAGAAGTCCAAGAAGAACTTACAAACGACAACATTCCTTTCAAAAAAGATGTTCCAGTAGGCGTTATGATTGAAACCGCTGCTGCAGGAATTATTGCCGATTGTCTTGCAAAAATCTGTGACTTTTTTTCGATTGGAACAAACGACTTAATTCAATATACACTTGGAGTTGACCGCGAGAATTTAAGTATTGCTCCGCTTTATGATGAATTTCATCTTGCCGTTCTTAGAATTATTCAACACACAATCGAAGTCGCACACAGTGAAAATATTCCTATTTCTGTTTGTGGAGAAATGGCGGGAAAAACCAACAGTGCTTTAGTTCTTGCAGGAATGGGAATTCGCTCTTTAAGTATGAGTATTTCCAACATTCCGTATGTAAAAGAAGCACTTTCTACGATTTCTATCGAAGAATTGTATTCGATTTCCTCAAAATCTCTTAATAAACTTTAAACGAAATTCAAAAATCGATATACTAGAAATTAGGTAGATTATGGCTAAAAAACAAAAACCAGATTTTTCTAAACCGAAACCAAGTATCAGTAAATCAAAAAAATCTCTTCTTGATAATCAAGAAAAAATTCTTGACCAACAAAATCAAGAAAACATAGAGCAATTTAATTCAACAAAAAAATATTTTAACACGCCACTTTTAGTAATTGCAGGTCGTCCGAATGTTGGAAAATCAACTTTATTCAACAGATTTATGCACAAACGAATTGCAATTACAGATCCAACTCCGGGTGTAACACGAGATCCAGTTGAAGGCGACACATTTATTCTCGGAAAACCTATTCATTTAATGGACACAGGCGGATACAAACTTACTCGCGACATTGGAACTATGGAAGCCGTAATGGACGATTTAGTTGTCGAAAAAACTCTTGAAAAAATTCAAAAGGCCGATTTAATTTTATTGCTTCTTGAAGCAAATCAAATTACTCCAGAAGACGAGGAATTTATCCAAGAACTTCGTCCTTATTGGAATAAAGTTATCGCCGCCGTAAATAAAACGGAAGGTGGAAAAAATCAAAACTTTGCAATTAATTATATGAAGTTTGGATTTAAGGAACTTCTTTTTATTTCTGCAGAGCACGGAGATAAAATTCCAGAACTTCAAGAAAAAATTATAAGTAATTTGGATTTTTCAAAAGTTCAAGAAAGCGAAATTAATTCCTTGCCAATTAGAATTGCAATTCTTGGTAAACCAAACACAGGAAAATCTACTCTTTCAAACAGACTTACACACAGTAAAAGTTCTATAGTTTCAAACTATGCGGGAACAACTAGAGATGTAGTTGAAGGTTCGTTTTCATACAACAATAAAAATTTTATAATTCTTGATACAGCAGGAATAAGGCGCAAAGCAAAAGTTACAGAAAATGTTGAATATTATTCTGTCAATCGTGCAATAAAAACTCTTGATGAATGCGACATTGTGTTTTTAATGATTGATGCACAAGAAGGCCTTGCCGAGCAAGATAAAAAAATATGTTCTCTTGCTTATGAACAAGGTCGCGGAATTATTTTTGTTTTGAATAAATGGGACACGCAAGAAAAAGGTCGCACTCCTATTAAAAAGGCTGAAGAAAATATTCATATTATGTTTGGACAAATGAATTACAGTCCAATCATTTGTATAAGTGCTTTAGAAGGCGAAGGAATAAAACTTCTTCTTGACACAACACTTGAACTTTACAAACAACTCACAACAAAAGTTTCTACTTCAATTTTAAATACTGCTCTTAAAGATTGGATTTTTAAATATCCGCCACCTGCAAGCCGAACTGCACACTTTAAAATTCGCTATATGGTTCAGACAGGAGTAAATCCTGTGAACTTTGTAATTTTTGCGACGCGCCCAGAAGTCGTTCCTTTGACTTATATTCAGTTTTTGAAAAATCGAATTAGAGAAGATTTGGGCTTTGACAAAATTCCTGTTCAACTTGAAATAAAGGCAAGTCGAAAAAAATGGGAAGATCGGGAATTTGAATAAATGAATACTTATTCAATTGGTCAAGTAGAAGAAATTACGGGAATAAAATCTCACGTCTTGCGTTATTGGGAAGAAGTAATTCCTGGTTTTGCGCCTCAAAAAGATTTTGGCGGACATCGCATTTATTCCCAAAAAGAAATCGATATGATTATCCGCCTTAACTATTTGATTAACGAAAAAAAATTTACAATCGAAGGTGCTCGAAATCAACTAATTGCCGAAACGCAAATTGTTTCTGATAATTTTGATTTTATTCAAAACATTCACGAAATTCGTCACACACTTTCCGAAGCTTTACTTTTAATCAAAAAATATCGGAGCAAATAAAATGCAAGTTCTTGAATCTCTTTTTAACCCAAAAAAAGTTCCTCTTGATGCAAATGAAATTCTTGAAAATTTCGATTCGATAATTCAAGGAATTCTTCCATTGAATTCAAGGCAACTTTCAAAACTTCCAGAAGATATTCGAGAACTTTCTCTTCAACTTACAAGCGAACGCGACACAAGACGACTTGGATATATGAATGAAAAAACAATGTTATCGGCATATACAAGATACTTTATGTGGTGGAATTTAGTTCGCCTTACAAAACTTTTTTCTAATCTTGAAATTTCAAAAATCAATTTGCAAGATGGTGATGTTTGCCTTGATTTAGGCAGCGGACCTTTAACTGTTGTAATTGCAATTTGGCTCAGTCGCCCCGAACTTAGAAAATTAAAACTTACTTGGTATTGCCTTGACTATTCGCAAAGTGCATTGTCGCTTGGCGAAAATCTTTATCTTTCGATTGTAGCAAAAACGTTCTCCCAAGAAATTGAACATCACTGGAATATAATTCGTGTAAAAGGTGCATTTGGGACTTCGATAAAAAATAAGGCGAAACTTATAACTTGTGCAAATATGTTCAATGAAATTTTTCAATCAGAAAAACGTCCGCTTGATTTTTTGGCGAAAAAATATTTTCAAACTCTTTCCTGTTATGCAGATAATAAAACGGCTTTTTTTGTTATAGAACCAGGAGTTCCTCGTTCTGCAAGATTCATAAGTCTTTTAAGAGATGTTTTTATAAGGAAAGGATTGAATATTGAAGCACCGTGCTCACATCATGAAATTTGTTCAATGGACGGACGATTTTCAAAAAATCAGCATCAAACAAAAACTGGCAAATGGTGCAACTTTTCATTTCCGACAAACAACGCACCCGCAAAATTGCAAAAACTATCAGCAGCCGCAAAACTTCCAAAAGAGCGTGCCGTATTAAGTTTTGTATTTGCACTTTCTCCAGAATCGCAGAAAAAAGATGCAATTCCAAAACAAGAAAAAACTCTTTGTCTTAGAATTGCAAGTGATCCAATTCGACTTAAAAACACGATAGGCTTTTATGCGTGTTCTAAACTCGGACTCACTTTATACATTCCCAAAAAATCGCAATTAATTTTTTCAGGCGATTTAATTGAAGTTTCTATGCCAAAAGGCGAATTAAAAAAAGATTTAAAATCAAATGCAGTTATTATTAGCGAAATGCCATCATCGCATTAAACGCTAACAATCCTACACTTGAAATTAAATGTCGCACATTTTTTGTAATAATGTGCATAACAATTTTAGTTTTTAATTTTGTTCTTTGAAAATCGATTTAATTGAAAATCGATTTAATTTCTTTTTCGTAAATCTCTTGAAGTTTATATCGCATAATTTCTTGTTTTGCCGAAAGTTCGCGTCCAACTTCAAATGGTTTTGTTATGAAAGCGAATTTCGCAATTTTTTCAAACATTCTAAAGCCATTTTTTGCATTTATCAGTTTTTTGATTTCGTTCTCAATAAGTTTATAAACTTCTGGATTTTTAACTAAATCGTCCAAATCTTTATATTTAACGTTATTGGCTTTAGCCCAAAGTTCTAGTTCCTCAAAATTTGGAAGAATTAACGCACCGAGATTTCTTTGATCTTGACCAACAACAACGGCTGTCGAAATGTAAATAGATTCTTGAAGTTTTGCTTCAAGTGGAAGAGGTTCAACATTTTCTCCGCCTGCCAAAACGATTGTATCTTTTACACGACCGAGAATTTTAAGTTCGCCGTGAATACTTTGCATTGCCAAGTCGCCAGTATCAAGCCATCCATCTTGAGAAATTACCTTTGCTGTAAGATCTGGACGCTTGTAATAACCTTTCATTACAGTTCCGCCCTTAACTTGAAGAACGCCTTTTTTGCCTGCAGGAAGAACATTTCCATCCATATCAACAATTCGAGCAGAAACACCACGAATTGGAGTTCCAATACAACCAAAAATTGGTGCGTCAACAGGACGAACAGCAACAACAGGCGCAGTTTCTGTCATTCCGTAACCTTCAACAATATTAATTCCGAGCGCCCAGAAAAATTCATCAATCGCTTTTGGATAAGCACCGCCGCCAGCAATTCCTGCTCTAAAATTATTTCCGAGCATTGCTTTAACTTTTTTGAAAACGAGGGCATTACCTAATTCTTTTAATGGAGCAAGAACAATCCATGGAATAACGAAAACAATCCAATAGAAAAGAGTAAATTCTTGACGTGGCATAAAATTCTTACGGAACAACTTTCTTGAAATCCAACTGTGCGCAATCGCAACTCCTGTAAAGAAATTAAAAAGAATTTCAACAATTCGGTCTGAGCGGCGCATCTTTCTTTTTATTCCATCGTAAACTGCTTCAAACACACGAGGAACCGCAGGCAAAATTACAGGATTCAACGCTTCCATATCAGGAAGAAGAATGCTTCCGATTGGTTTTGAATAGCACAAAGTTGCCGCTTGAGAAAGAATTACATATTCAACAAGGCGCTGAAAAACATGCCAAACTGGAAGAACGCAAATTGCTCTTTCTCCTGGCGAAAAATAAATACGTTCTTGAAGTTCATCAAGTTGAGTAATAAAATTTCCATGAGAAAGTGTTACACCTTTAGGTTCGCCAGTTGTTCCCGAAGTAAAAATAATTGAAGCAACATCATCCCATTGTCCTTTTTCAAGTTCGGTACTTACTTTACCAGGATTTTCTCCATTGTATTTTTTCCCTTGTTCAACAACATCATAAAAACGGAATAAATTCACTTTTGCGTTTTTGCATAAACCTAAATCTTCTTCCGTCGGTTCATCAAAAACAATGAAATTTTTTAAAGTCGGAATGTCGGCTTTGACATTTAAAATTTTCTTTATCTGAAAAGAATTTTCAACGATACAAGTTTTTACTTCTGTAAAAGAAAGAATTGCTTTTAAATCTTTTTCGCTGGCATCACAACCGCGCGGAACATCGCAAGCACCAATTGACATAATTCCCATGTCCGCTTGTTCCCATTCTTTTCGGTTATCAGCAATAAGTCCGACTTTTTCACCTCGTTCAGTTCCTAAATTAAGCAAACCACCTGCAAACGCTTGTGAATTTTCCCATAATTCTCGGTATGTAACGGGAGCAAAAGTTCCATTTCTTGATACTCTTGAAAGTTGAGCCGTAATATCTGGATATTCAGAACTTACTTCTCTAAGAATTTTTGGCAGTGTTTTTTCCATGCACTGAACCCTCCTGAACTCGAAAGTCAAAATGACAAAAAATGACATTTTGTTAAATATATATTTTATATAGCAGTCTCTTTAATTTGTCAATCATATTTTTTTATTTTAGCAAAAAACAAACTTGCGGTTTTAAAAATTCTGGATGAACATAAATCTTTGCCGACAATTCAAATGCTTTAGTAAGAATTGCAGAGTCAAAAATTTTTTCAGTCGTTCCAGTAATAATTTTTTTATCCGATACAAGAAGATAATTTTCTGCAAACAACGCTGCCGTGTTAATATCGTGAATCGAAAACAATACGGTTTTGTCTTTTTTTTGATTTTTCAAAAGTTCAAGCAATTTAATTTGAAAAGGAAGATCCAAATTTTCTGCTGGCTCATCAAACAAAAAAACATTATTGTCTTGAACAAGACATCGGGCAAGCCTACACTTTTGAAACTCGCCACCAGAAATATTAAATATCTTTTTATCAAGCAAGTTTTCAAGATTAAGGGACTTAGCAGTTTTGTTTACAAAAAAATCAATTTCACTTTTATTCATTTTACTAAACGAATAAAGCCCTGTTTCAATAAAAGCACGAACTGTCATATTCCAAATTGGATTTTCTGATTGAATAAGATATGAAACTTGCGTTGCAATTTGGGAACGTTTTTGGGCAAAAACATTTTTTCCACCAATTAAAATTTCTCCAGAAACTTGTAAACCGACGGGAATAATTCCGTCAAGCAAAGAAAGCAAAGTCGATTTTCCACTTCCATTTTTTCCACAAAGCGCTGTAAAACTTCCGTATTCAAGACAAAAATTTACATCGTCAAAAATAATTTTTTTACCATAAGTTACAAAAAGATTTTTTACTTCAATAACGTTTTTTGTTTTATTATAACTTTTTTGTTCGAAAATATCTTTTTTCTTCTCCATTGGAAACTTTTTTTTATTTGAAACATTATCAAAAAAGGAATGAACAAAACTCATGAGTGCCCTCCACTCATCTTTGCAAGAGCAAAAATAAAAAATGGAACGCCAATAAGAGAAGTGATTATTCCAACTGAAATTTCTGACGGCGCAATTATTGTTCTTGCAATCGTATCAGAGAAAAGCATTAAAATCGAACCAAAAATCATACTTTCAAAAATTAATGTTTTATGCAAAGGTCCATAAATTTTTCGTACAATGTGTGGAGCAATTAAACCGACAAATGAAATAACACCGCCTTCGCAAACGGCGCAAGCAGTTGCAAGTGAACCGCTGACTAAAATCCAATTTCGAACAAAATTATAATTAAGTCCAAATGCTTTTGCCGATTGTTCTCCACATACGAGCACATCAAGATGTTTCGCACTTAATTGCAAAAGTATAAGTGCAATAATTGAAGGAATTATAAAAACAAAAAATTCATTCCAACCTTTTGAATTAAAACTTCCGTAAGACCAAGCCAAAAAAGAATGAAGTTCCTGTTCATAAACTAAAATTAAAATTGAAGCAAGTGCAGAAAAAAAAGTTCCAATTGCAACGCCAGAAAGTAAAAGAGTTACACTTGAACGTTCACGAAAAATTTTTGAAACGAGATAAATGCAAATGCAACTCAAGATGGCACCTGCAAAAGCAAAAAATGAAAGTTTCGAAATTAAAAAATTTGTACTTACAGGAATTAAGCCACTTACGACAGCACCAAAAGTTGCACCAGAAGAAATTCCCATAATTCCAGAATCTGCCAAAGGATTTCTAAAAAAACCTTGAAACACTGCACCAGTTCCTCCAAGAAGCGAACCGCAAAGAATAGAAATAAGTATTCGAGGAAGTCGGATTTTTGTTACGATTGTATAATCGAGTTTTGACATTGTATTTTTAATCATTAAAATTGGCGAAATGAATTTTGTTCCAAGCGACAAGGCGATTCCAAAAAGAACAATTAATATAATTAGCGGAATTATGAATTTAATCTTGGTTTGTTTTTTTTCGTTCATCATAATTTTATTATTAATTTTCTTTTGCAAACTCAATAAGCTTATAAGAAAGTTCCCAAACTGTGTTTACAAGACGCGGACTCGGTCTTGTATTCAAACTTCCATCTGCGACAATATAATCTGGATTTGCAGCAACCACAGCTTCTTGGCTCACAATCGGATAAGATTCTTCAAGTTCGCCAAAAATATTTTTCCATCCGGATTTTAAAATTATATCATTAATAAATGATTTTTTGCCAACACTAATTAAAGGTTCGTCCCAAACTTTCCAAAAAAGGCGAAATTCTTTTTCAGGATTTTTTTCTTTTATATTTGAAACAGTCAAAGAAATTTGCTCCAATTCATTTTGCATTTCTTTTACAACTTCTTGTGCTTGTCGTAAATGTCCAGTAAGTTTTCCAACTTCTAGGATTTCATCTTCAACTGCTTTAATGGAAGTTGCGTCAGAAACATAAACTTCGATTCCAAGTTCTTCCAAAGGTTTAATTAATTGATTATGCATTCCGTTAAAAAGATAAACCAAATCTGGTTCAAAACTTATAATTGATTCAAGACTTGTGTTTGCAGAACTAAATCCGCCAACAGAAGGTAATTCAAGTACTGACGGCGGATAATCACAAAAATCAGTTCTAGCAACAACTTGATTTCCTGCGCCAATTGCAAAAAGGATTTCTGTTGCTGAAGGTCCAAGCGAAACGATACGTTCAATCTTTTGATTTTCAAGATTTTTTTCTGCGCAACTCAAAAAAAGAAAAGGTAATGCTAAAAAAATGAAAATCGAAAAAAATCGTCTTTTCATTTTTTTAGTATATGAATTTAGTATGTTAATTGCAACAAATAAAAAAATATTCTATCATTCAAATTACAATAAAACTGTGCTCACCAATGAAGGAACCGTTTATGAAAATTACAGATATTTTAAAATCAGCAACTCCAACCATTTCGTTTGAAGTATTTCCGCCAAAAACTGATGCTCTTTATTCTTCAGTTGAAAATGCTGTTGAAAAAATAGCTGACCTTAAACCTTCATATATGTCTGTAACTTATGGTGCTGGTGGCGGAACAAGTTCATATACTGTAAATATTGCAAAGCACATTCAATGCGACAAAGGCGTTACTTGTCTTGCACATCTTTCTTGTATTTCTTCAACTCACGAATTAGTTCATGAACAACTTACAAAATTGCGTGATGCTGGAATAGAAAATATTCTTGCACTTCGTGGCGATATTCCTGAAGGCTTTTCAACTGAAAATCTTGAATATCATCACGCTTCAGAACTTGCAAAAGAAATTTCTGATTTTGGTGAATTTTGCATTGGTGGTGCTTGTTATCCAGAAGGTCACCCAGATTCTGAAAATTCTAATCAAGACATCGATAACTTAAAAAAGAAAATTGATTCTGGTTGCCAATTTCTTACAACGCAAATGTTTTTTGACAACACTGTTCATTACAAATTTCTTTATAAAGTTCGCGAAAAAGGAATTTTCTGCCCGATAATTCCTGGAATTATGCCAATTACAAACGCGAACCAAGTTACACGAGCAATTAAACTTTCTGGAACAATTATGCCGGCTAGATTTCTTTCAATCGTTGATAGATTTTCAAATGATAAAGAAGCGATGGCACAAGCAGGAATTGCTTATGCGACAGATCAAATTATTGACCTTATCGCAAACGGAATTAATCACATTCATATTTATTCAATGAATAAACCAGAAATTGCACAAAAGATTTTAGAAAATCTTTCAAACATTGTGGACAATAAAAATATTTAGCTTATGTCTGAGCAAGAAGAAAGCGTTGTACAAAACGCTACAATATTTCAGCATAGAATCTCAAGCGACAAACTTAATGCCGATATAAAGGAAGTTTATCGCTATGCAGGAATTTTTGCTAAAGAGAGAATTGAATCTGGAACAGAACTTGAAACTCTTGCACAAGAATCAATTCAAGAAATTTTTCAAACGATGAATTGCAGAAGCGTTTATATCCGTTTTCCACTTACAATTTTAGAAACACAAAAAATAAATGAACAAGGAAAAAAACTTTTTTTGGTAGAGTTTTCCAATATAAAAATTGAAACACATTCTCTTGCAGAAAATCTTCAAAACTGTCACGCTATCTATCTTTTTGCCGCCACACTTGGCCCAACAGTTGACAAAGCAATTCAAAAAGCGTCAAAACTTAATGCGGCAAAAGCAATATTGCTTCAAGCAAGTGCAACGATGTTTATTGAACAATATTGTGATGAACTTGCATTTTTTTTAAATGCACAAGAACAAAAGCAAAACAATATATTAAAACCTCGCTTTAGTCCAGGTTATGGCGACATTCCACTTGAAATACAAAAAACTTTCTTTGAACTTTTAAATTGTCAAAAAAATCTTGCACTTACATTAAACGATTCACTTATAATGTCTCCAGAAAAATCAGTAACTGCATTTATTGGAGTTAAAAAAAATGAACGATAATATTCGCAATTATCTTGGCAAAGAAATTTTATTCTTTGATGGCGCGACTGGCTCTGTTTTACAAGGAAGAGGTTTAAAACCTGGAGAACTTCCTGAAATTTGGAATATCGAAAAACCAGAAGAAATTATTCAACTTCATTATTCATATTATTTAAGCGGTGCAAATATTATTAAGTCAAATACATTTGGCGCTTTCAAAACAAAATTTTCCAAAGAAGAAAATTATTCCCTTGAAGAAATAATTAATGCCGCAATGAAAAATGCAAAAGAAGCAAAACGTTTAATTCTTGAAAAAGACGTAGAACGCGGAATTTCTGTTCCACGATTTTTTGCGTTGGATATCGGTTCGTGCGGAAAACTTTTAAAACCACTCGGCGATTTGGAATTTGAAGATTGCGTTTCACTTTTTAAGGCAAGTTTTCTCATCGGATTAAAAAGCAATCCAGATTTAATACTTATTGAAACAATCAACGACCTTTACGAAGCAAAAGCCGCCGTAATTGCGGCAAAAGAAGCAAGAGAAGAAACTGGAATTGATATTCCAATTTTTGTTTCGACAGTTTATGACGAGGGAATGAAATCGCTTACAGGAAGTAGTCCAGAAATTATTGGTGCTGTGCTAGAAAGTCTTGGTGTCGATGCACTCGGAATGAATTGCAGTCTTGGTCCTGCACAAATGAAACCAATTGTGGAAAAACTTTTACAAGCAACAACATTGCCGATAATCGTAAATCCAAATGCCGGACTTCCAAAAAGCGAAAATGGAATTACTATTTATGATGTTCATGAAGAAGAATTTTCTGAGTTCGTCTTGGGTTTTGTAAAACAAGGTGCAAAATTTGTAGGTGGCTGTTGTGGAACAAATCCATATTATATCAAGCGTCTTGTCGAAAAAGTAAATTCCTTTAGCACAGAAATAAATTCAATTCAAATAAAGAAAAAAAAATCAATTATAACATCTGGCACAAAACTCGTGGAATTCGGAAAAACTCCAATTCTTATCGGTGAGCGAATAAATCCAACTGGAAAGAAAAAATTAAAAGCCGCTTTAGTTTCAAATGATATTTCGTATATTCTTAACGAAGGAATTTTGCAAGAAGAAAAAGGTGCTGAAGTTCTCGATGTAAATGTCGGACTTCCAGAAATCGATGAATGTCAAATGATGCAAACAGTTATCAAAGAACTTCAAACTGTAACCGACTTGCCTCTTCAAATTGACACATCAGATTCTAAAACGATGGAAAAAGCACTTAGACTTTACAATGGAAAGCCACTTATAAATTCCGTAAACGGTAAACAAGAAATTATGAAACAAGTTTTTCCACTTGTAAAAAAATATGGCGGAATGGTTGTAGCGCTTACTTTAGATGAACAAGGAATTCCAGAGAATGCGGAAGGCAGAATTAAAATTGTAGAAAAACTTTACAATACAGCGGCGGAATATGAAATTGCACCAAGCGATATTATAATTGATCCACTTGCGATGACTGTCAGCGCTGACGATCAGGCAGCTGTCGCAACACTTGCAACAGTAAAATATGTAACCGAAGTTCGACATGGACATTCAATTCTTGGAGTATCAAATGTTTCTTTTGGACTTCCACTTCGGGAACATATAACTTCAATCTTCTTTACGATGGCAATGCAAAACGGATTAAGTGCCGCAATTATGAATCCAAATTCTCTTGAAATGATGAAAGCTTGGACTTGTTTTAAAACACTTTCCGGAAAAGATACACAATGCTTAAATTACATTGATTTTGCAACAAAGTATTCAGAAGTTGTGACAAATACAATTCAATCAAACACGCCACAAATTCCCGATACAACATCTACGCAAAAAAACGATGTGCTCTCGGATTCCTTAATCAAATCAATTATAAAAGGTCTAAAAGAAAATTCCAAAATCGAAACACAAAAATATTTGACTGAAAAAAAACTTTCTGCAATGGAAATTATCAACGACAAAATTATTCCAGCACTCGACATAATCGGTAAAGACTTTGAACAAAAGCGTGCATATCTTCCACAACTTTTAATGGCAGCCGATGCGGCAAAAGAAGCGTTCGCTATTATCAAAGATGAATTAGCAAAATCTGGGACTAAAGAAGAAACAAAAGGAACAGTTGTAATTGCAACCGTGAAAGGCGATATTCACGACATCGGAAAAAACATCGTAAAAGTTTTGCTAGAAAATTATTCATTTAAAGTTATTGACTGCGGAAAAGATGTTCCGCCCGAAGTTGTTTTAGATGCTGTCATAAAAGAGCACGCTCCACTTGCTGGGCTTTCTGCCTTGATGACGACAACAGTCGGCGCAATGGAGGAAACAATTAATTTAATTCACGAAAAAGCGCCTTGGTGCAAAGTGTTTGTTGGTGGCGCAGTTTTAAATCAAGATTATGCGAACCAAATTCACGCAGACAAATATGTAAAAGACGCAATGGAAAGCGTAAAATACTGCCAAAATGTAATAAACAAATGATGGACTAAAAGAGAAATTTACGAGCGCCA
>CAZOTD010000005.1:25608-27944 GCA_964582685.1 uncultured Treponema sp.
GAAATTTACGAGCGCCAGTTGACATATTCCCACGACAGTTATATCATCTATTGTGCACGAGCACACAAATTCACTTAACTTTTTCTTTTTTGGGGGAATTTATGAGAACAGTTGCAGGAATTGACCTTGGAACTCAAAGCATGAAAGCCGTAATATACGACTTTGAAAAAAAAGAAATCATCGAAAAATCATCTTGTCCAATGGAACTTATTTCACAATCAGACGGAACTCGGGAACAAACAACCGAATGGTTTGACAAAGGACTTGAAGTTTGCTTTTCAAAACTTTCTGATAAAAACAAAAAAACAATTGAGGCAATTGGAATTTCTGGTCAACAACATGGATTTGTTCCGCTCGACCAAAACGGAAAAGCACTCTACAACATAAAACTTTGGTGCGACACTTCCACCGCCGAAGAATGTAAAATTATTACAGATGCCGCTGGTGGAAACGACAAAGTAATTGAGGAACTTGGAAATTTAATTCTGCCTGGATTTACAGCACCAAAAATTCTTTGGCTCAAACGTCACAAACCAGAGGCATTTGCAAAGTTAAAATACATAATGCTTCCCCACGATTATTTAAACTGGAAACTTACTGGCGAATATGTAATGGAATATGGAGATTCATCAGGAACTGCTTTGTTCGATTCAAAAAACAGAATTTGGTCAAAAAAAATTTGCAATCTCATTGATGAAAATCTTTTTTCAAAACTTCCAAAACTAATCGAAGCAGATAAACCTTGTGGCAAAGTTTCTGCCGACGCTGCAAAACTTTACGGAATCCCAGAAGGTATTTTAGTTTCTTCAGGCGGCGGTGACAATATGATGGGCGCAATTGGAACTGGAACAGTTGTCGATGGTTTTCTTACAATGTCAATGGGAACTTCGGGAACTCTTTACGGATATTCCGAAAAACCAATTTCAAATCCAGAAAATGGTCTTTCTGGATTTTGTTCCTCTACAGGTGGCTGGCTTCCGCTTTTATGCACAATGAATTGTACGGTTGCAACAGAATTTATTCGTGACCTTTTTAATCTTGAAGTAAAAGAACTTGATAAAATTGCATCAAGCGCGCCATGCGGTTGTGAAGGCGTTCTCGTTATTCCATTTTTCAACGGAGAAAGAACGCCAAATCTTCCAAATGGACGAGCAAGTATTACAGGACTTTCAACATCAAATACGAATCGCCAAAATATTGCAAGAGCAAGTTTGGAATCTGCGGTTTTTGCACTTCGCGGCGGACTTGACGCTTTTAGAAAACTTGGATTTAAACCAAAAGAAATTAGACTTATCGGCGGTGGTTCAAAATCTCCAATCTGGCGACAAATTGCTGCCGATATTATGAATCTTCCAATTCGAGTGCCTGCATTAGACGAAGCGGCAGCTCTTGGTGGTGCAGTTCAAGCGTTGTGGTGCTTAAAAAATCAAACCGAAAAATGCGATATTTCAACACTTTGTTTTGAACACATAAAATTGGACAAAACAAAAAATGCAGATCCAATTTTTGAAAATGTTCAAGCTTATGACAAAGCTTATGCAAATTACCAAAAAATTCTTGAAACAATTTCACCATTATACAAATAGCAAAATGCGTATTGACTATTTGCAAATTATGTTTCATAACACTTTTGAGTAATAAATATATTGCTTTCAATTAGGAGGAAAAAATGAACAAGTACAAAGGAACTCAAACAGAAAAAAATCTGCAAGCAGCATTTGCAGGCGAATCACAGGCACGAAATAAATACATTTATTTCTCTGCCATTGCTGCCAAAGAAGGTTCAACCCAAATCTCTGAAATTTTCAAAAAAACTGCATACAATGAAGAAGAACATGCAAAAATGTGGTTTTCTGAATTAGGCGGACTAAATGATACAAAACAAAATCTTAGTGCTGCGGCAGATGGCGAAAATTATGAATGGACTGATATGTATGTTGGTTTTGCAGAAACTGCTGACAAAGAAGGATTCCATGATCTTGCAGCAAAATTCCGTGCTGTTGCAGAAATTGAAAAACGCCATGAAAGTCGTTATCGTTCACTTTTAAACGATGAAGATTCAAGAGCACAACTAAAAAAGAGCACAGTAAAAGTTTGGGAATGTGCAAAATGTGGACATATTGTTGTTGGGCCAACAGCTCCAGAATATTGTCCAACATGTAATGAACACAACCAATATTTTGAAGTTCGCGAAGATAATTACGATTTAGCACTTACTTGGGGAAAATAAATCGAATAATTGCGTTTAGAAAAAAGTCTAAAACACAAAACAAAAAAGGTCAGTCGAAAAATGAAGTTTCTTCAAAATCGACTGACCTTTTTTTGCTATTTAGCAG